>NZ_JAHLQK010000004.1:300000-495516 GCF_018919215.1 Alkaliphilus flagellatus | reverse complement strand
GAATGTACAACTGTTGTTAAATTTAATGGTACACGTCCAGCACCTCTTGTTACTAATACATCAAATGAATTCGAATTTTTTACATCAAAAGAATTATCAAATGATTTTGCTGAAAAAGATAGACTATTGTCAGGAGATCTATCAGAATTTAATCAAATCAGCACAGAATTTTTTAATGAACTAACATTTTGTGAATTAATAAGTGCTAAAATTGTTGAATTCGATGAGTTTTTACATCGTGTACATCCAAAGCATACAGATTTACCTGTAGGAGAAAAACTATTTACAAAAATTGAAGAAAAAATGGTTATAGCTATTACACTTAAACTTTTACAAAATAGACAGGTTGCAATTGGTCCAACTCGTAGAGAGTGCCCAACAGAACAAGAATGTAATAAACCTTACTCAACATATCAAGAATAATATTTTACCAATAGGGTATGTAAAACTGCATACCCTATTTTAATCTTATATAGAAAAGAACACTGGAGAAAAATATATTGTACTTCCATACTATGTTGCGTATAAAAATATGTGAATGATTTGTTGAAAATATATTAAAAACAAAACAGGATAGAGCTTAGGCTTTATCCTGTTTTTTATGCATATTTTTATTTGAAACAAGCTACAGAATTGAGCGTATTCAATCGTGTTAAGTATGTCTATATGCTATATATTTTCAAGGATAAATTTACTTAAGCCTGATTTTAGGACATTAAAGGCATATTTATAAAAATTAATAAATAAATTAATAAGAAAAGATCACTCAGAAATTGCACCCGTGGATATTCATATATCAATATATTTTAATATCAAATAATAAAGGAGTTGGAAATATGATCAACGTCATTTGGTTTTTGATGATTGCTGTAGGGGTAATTGTGGGCGCTGTTAATGGTAATATTCTTGCTGTAACAGATTCAGCCATCAATAGTGCAAAAACTGCAGTAGAAATCTCTATTGGACTAATAGGTGTAATGGCATTGTGGCTTGGAATAATGAAAATTGCGGAGGAGTCAGGTTTGGTTAAATCACTAGCTAAAGCATTAAGATTTATAATGGTTCCGCTTTTCCCAGATGTACCAGAGGATCATCCTGCAATGGGAGCAATGATTATGAATATAGCTGCTAATATATTAGGACTAGGAAATGCAGCTACACCACTCGGATTAAAAGCGATGCAGGAGCTTCAAGAACTTAATCCTACCGATGATACAGCTACCGATGCAATGGTTACTTTTTTAGCTATTAATACTTCCTCTGTTACACTTATACCTGCATCTGTTATAGCTATTCGTGCAGCAGCAGGATCTGCTAATGCGACAGAAATTATTGGGCCTACTATTGTAGCCACAACTGCTTCTACCGTGGCGGCACTTATAGCAGTAAAGCTATTACAAAAGTTACCAGTTTTTCAAATGAAACTTCAAAATCAAAAACTAAATAATTAATAGGGGGAGAAAAATGCTAAAGTTTATTCAAATAATTTCTGATTTTGCAATTCCATTTATTTTATTAGCTATACCTGCCTATGGATTTTTTAAGAAGATAAAGGTATATGAAGTATTTACCGATGGAGCTAAAGAAGGCTTTCAAACTGCTGTTAGAATAATTCCATATTTAGTTGCAATGCTTGTAGCTATTGGGGTTTTTAGAGCATCAGGGGCTATGGATATACTTACATCAATATTAAAGCCAGTTACAGAATTAATTGGTATGCCATCGGAAACACTACCTATGGCATTTATGAGACCACTATCAGGAGGTGGGGCTACTGGTATAATGACTGATTTAATTACAACACATGGACCAGATTCTTTAATAGGTCGTATAGCTTCTGTTATGATGGGATCTACAGAAACAACATTTTATGTAATAGCAGTTTATTTCGGAGCTGTATCTATTAAGAAAACAAGACATGCATTACCAGCAGGATTAATAGCAGACGTTGTAGGGTTATTGACAGCCGTAATTATAACTACATTAATATTTTAAAATTATTATGAAAAAGGGGTTTTAAATCCCTTTTTTAATATATTAAAGGAAGATTAGTCTTAATATCGATGATAATGCTTATCAACTGTGAGTAAAATCACAGTTAATTTTTTTCCCTATGGGTATAATAAGCTTAGATAAAAGATATAAAAGGCGGAGTTGGCATATGAAGAAAATTGATTTTAATAAAAGTATTTATGAGTTAAGTCAACAATACCCAGAAATTATAGAAATCATGGAGAATATCGGATTTAAAGATATTACTAAAAAAGGTATGTTAAATACTGCTGGTAGAATAATGACTATTCCAAAGGGAGCTATGATGAAAGGTATAAAAATGGAACAAATAAAAAAAGAATTTGAAGATAAAGGATTTTTAATAAATTAATAGGGAGGATTATATATGAGCGAATTAATTAATAACAGAGAGCACAGAAAAGAGATACTAAAGGGTATAATTAAGGATCTCCATGCTGGTAAGGAGCCAAGAGATGTAAAGGAGCGTTTTGCCCAACTAATTAAAGAAGTTTCTCCAACAGAAATTTCTGAAATGGAACAAAGTCTAATGCTTGAAGGAATGGAAATCGGCGAAATACAAAAATTATGTGATGTACATGCAGAGATTTTTAAAGGATCTATTGCGGAAGTTCATAGTATAAAAAGTCCAGATAAAACACTAGGACATCCAGTACATACATTTAAGATAGAGAATAGAGAGATTGAGAAATTAATTACAGAAACAATCAATCCACAAATTGAAAGCATTAAGCAAAGCAAAGATGAAAAAAAATTAGCAGATTTAAATGAGAGCCTTAAAAGGCTACTTGAAATTGACAAACACTATAGTAGAAAAGAGAATCTACTATTCCCCTACCTAGAGAAATATGAAATAACAGCGCCACCACAGGTAATGTGGGGAGTAGATGATGAAATTAGGGCTAATATTAAAGAAGCTAGAAACATAATTAACCAATTTAATGGACAGTGGGATGTATTATTTTTAAAACTAGAAGAAGCTATTAATGGAATTAATGAAATGATTTTTAAAGAAGAAAATATTTTATTTCCTATGTCAGTAGAGACATTAACAGAAGATGAATGGTTTAATATTGCAGAAGAAAGCGCTGAAATAGGGTATTGTTTAACTGAGCCTATTGCAAAGTGGAAGCCTGAAAAAACTGAGTCTTATAAGGAAGATAAAAAAGATATAGAAAATATAGATGTTAATAAAGATATGCTACAATTTGAAAGTGGAATGCTTACATTTAAACAAATAGAATTAATGCTTAATCATTTACCTATAGATATTACTTTTATAGATGAAAATGATACATTTAAATATTTTTCTTTAGGTAAAGAAAGAATTTTTGCTAGGACAAAGTCTGCAATCGGCAGAGATGTTCATAATTGCCATCCACCAGCAAGCGTTCATATAGTAGAAAAAATACTAAATGATTTTAAATCTGGTAAAAAAGACAGTGAGGAATTTTGGATTCAAATGGGACCAACTTTTGTCTATATTCGTTACTTTGCAGTAAGAGATGAAAATGGTAAATATATGGGAACTGTGGAAGTTACACAAAACATTAAGCCTATACAAGGTATTACTGGAGAAAAGAGATTGCTTTCAGATATAGAATAGAGAAAAGGACTTGCAATTTAACTGCAAGTCCTGAATTTTTATTTTTTGGTCTTTAAATAGAAATAGAAAGGTAAGCCTAATAGCGCAATACCAATTCCTATAAGAGAGTTTACTGGAGAACTTATTAATGTGCTATATAATATATAAGATCCTCCCAAAATACCTATTAAAGGAACTATAGGAAAAAGAGGAACTTTATAGCCTGCATTTGGAATATTTTTTCTTCTTCTTAATATAAATATACCGCATACAGTCATCACAAAGAATATCCATAATATAAAAATAGTTAAATCTGTTAGTGTGTTAAATGAACCAGATAATATATATAATATAGCTAAAAATGATATAGTAATTAATGAATTAGCTGGTGTATTTAACTTAGGATGAATTTGCTTTAAAAAGTTAGAAAAAGGTAATTGTCCTTTTTCTCCCATAGCTAAAGGGACCCTTGCACCAGTTAATATATATCCATTTAATGCTCCAAATACAGAAACTAATATTCCTATAGTTACGAATGTAGCACCACCTTGTCCAAAAAGTATAGTGGCAGCATCGGAGGCTGGTTTTGAAGACTTGATAATTTCATCCATAGGCAAAACTTTTAAAAGGGCTAAATTAAATATTACATAAACTCCTATTACAGAAGATACTCCTAAAATAATTGCTTTAGGAAGTTCCTTGCTTGGATTTTTCAGCTCACCAGCTATAGTTGTTACACCAGCCCACCCGTCGTATGCCCATAATGTACCAAGTAGGGCTGCACCAAAACCTAAACTAGGAGCTGTAGTAGTACCTATAAAGCTAAAGTCATTGGCTGTTCCTTTTATTAGTCCAAATACAATAATAACAACAAGAGGAATAAGTTTGCCTATAGTTGAAATAAGCTGTATCATCCCACCAAATTTAGTGGCAATAATATTCATAATTACAACGAACATTAAAATAAATATTGCTAGTAGTTTTTGCTGTATATCAGTTAAAGGAACAAAAAATGTTGCAAATGTTGAGAAGGCTATGGCGAGTGCCGCGGCTGAGGCTGGGTAAGCTATTATAGTTTGTACCCAGCCTAAGAGAAATGCCCAAACATCTCCATATAATACTTTTAAATAGGTATATATTCCTCCGGTTTCAGGAATGGCTGAAGAAATTTCAGCTATTGTTAAAGCTGATGTTAGTGTAATAATACCTCCTACAAACCAAGCAATAACACCAAGATAAGGTGATCCTGCATTTTGAAATACAGTCCCTGTTTTTAGGAAAATACCAGAACCTATTATGACCCCTACAACAATAGATATAGCTTGTGAAAATGTGATTGATTTTTTCAAGTTTTGCTGAGACAAATACTTCTCCTCCTTGTTTGGAAATTCTTCATTTAGTGATAAACTAAGACTCAGTTTAAAGGGAGTTTGAACTCACTCTGAACGCAAGTCAGGTTATCCAGGGATTATGTAATTCTAAATTTTTACTTATAATAAGTGGAAGTTTTGAATTACAGGTCAACAGGCAAATAAGTAAGAATATTGCTATTAGTCTCTGTAACACAAGTTAAAATTATAACATGTGCTACTTTATTAAGCAATATATAATAATGACTATTTTGTAGGTGATAGATTATATATAGTTTACAAAATATAAACAAAAATTATTAATATTATTTTGCAAGTTTTAGTTAAAAGCATGCAATAAGTGTAGCTTTAGCAAAGTTAATAGAGAAAAAGTCAGATTATATCAGTACAATGAGATTAGAGTCAGAATTACAGCTTATTATTGTAAATTAAAAGATTTACAACTATATTGGTCAGGAATATAATATATATAATTAGGGCGAGCTATTCTGGTTAAACAATTGAAAAACCTGAAATATTAAATGTCCTTTGAGAGGTAGGATGAATTAAATGAAAAGTCTAGTATATATGGGCTTAGATGTGGGATCAACGACTGTTAAATTAGTTATTTTAGATAAGAACTATAAAATTATATATAGTCGGTATGAAAGACACTTTGCTGATATTAAGAAGACAATACAGCAACTTATAAACGATGCTTACACTAATTTAAAAGACCGAGATGTAGTTATAATGACAACTGGATCTGGTGGATTAGCTGTTTCGAAATGGCTTGATATTTCCTTTATTCAAGAGGTAATTTCCAGCACAAAAGCAATAGAGCGGTTTTGTCCACAGACAGATGTTGTAATAGAATTAGGTGGAGAAGATGCAAAAATCACCTATTTAGCAGGACAAGTTGAACAAAGAATGAATGGAACATGTGCAGGTGGAACAGGAGCCTTTATAGATCAGATGGCGGCCCTGCTTCATACCGATGCTATGGGTCTAAATGAATTAGCAAAAAAACACAATACGATATATCCTATTGCTTCTAGATGTGGAGTTTTTGCTAAAACTGATGTACAACCTCTATTGAATGAGGGTGCCGCAAAGGAAGATATTGCGGCATCAGTTCTTCAAGCAGTTGTGAATCAAACCATAGGGGGACTTGCATGTGGAAAGCCTATTAAAGGAAATGTAGCCTTTTTAGGGGGACCTTTATACTTTTTATCAGAACTTAGGAAGAGATTTATAGAGACCTTACAGTTAAATGAAAAGGAAATAGTATTTCCAAAGGATTCTCAGCTTTTTGTAGCTATAGGCGCAGCACTGGCTTCAAAGGAAGAAAAGAGAATTTCATTTCATAGCTTAATTGAAAGAGTCAGCTTATTAGAACATGAAATAAGTAATGAAGTTGGTACATTAAGACCATTATTTCAGAATGAAGATGAGCTTATAGAGTTCAAAAATAGGCATAGTGGCAATGTGGTAAAAAGAAGTAATTTAGAAGACTATGAAGGAAAGTGTTATTTAGGAATAGATGCAGGCTCAACTACTACAAAACTAGCATTAATTGGTGAGGACGGATCTTTATTATATTCTCACTATGGAAGTAATGGAGGAAGTCCATTTAGATCTACTGTAGATGTACTAAAACATCTTTATAATAGATTGCCTGAGCAAGCTCAAATAGTTTACTCTGCAGTAACAGGATATGGTGAAGCTTTGTTAAAAGCGGCTTTATCAATCGACATTGGAGAGATTGAAACGGTGGCCCACTACAAGGCATCGGAGTTTTTCTTGCCTGGGGTAGAGTTTATTTTAGATATCGGTGGCCAAGATATGAAGTCTATGAGGGTTAAGGATGGAATTATAGATAATATAATGCTAAATGAGGCATGTTCATCTGGATGTGGATCATTTTTAGAAACCTTTGCTCATTCAATGAATTTAAAAATTAGTGAGTTTGCAGAGATTTCATTAAAATCAAAGGCGCCAGTTGACTTAGGCACAAGGTGTACCGTATTTATGAACTCAAGTGTTAAACAGGCCCAAAAGGAAGGGGCTACCATATCAGATATTGCAGCAGGACTTTCCTATTCTGTAATAAAAAATGCCCTATTTAAAGTAATTAAGATTAGAGATCCTAAAGAGCTTGGAAAAAAGATTATTGTACAAGGAGGAACCTTCCATAATGATGGTGTCCTAAGAGCTTTTGAGTTAGTATCTGGTAGAGAGGTTGTAAGACCTGATATTGCAGGGATTATGGGAGCCTTTGGAGCGGCTTTAATTGCTAGGGAGAGGTATGTTGAGGGAGTTAAAACCAGCCTTCTTAATGAAGAAGACTTAAGAGTTTTTAATATGGAAACCAGTACTAGAAGATGCGGGTTATGTGGTAATAACTGCCTTTTAACCATTAATAATTTCTCCGATGGCACCAAATTTATTACTGGAAATCGTTGTGAGCGTGGAGCTGGTATTGAAAAGAAAAAAGAAGCTATACCAGACCTATATGACTATAAATATAAAAGGGTATTTGCATATAAACCACTAAAGATAGATGAGGCTAAGAGAGGCTCGGTAGGTATTCCAAGAGCATTAAACTTATTTGAAAACTATCCATTTTGGTTTACATTCTTTACAGAGTTAGGCTTTAGAGTAGAATTATCTTCTAGGTCATCTAAGGATGTATTTGAAAAGGGAATAGAAACAATTCCATCTGAATCTGTATGTTATCCTGCAAAGCTGGTACATGGACATATTATGGGACTTGTAGAAAAGGGATTAAACTTTATTTTTTATCCATGTATTCCCTACGAGAAGAAAGAGCAACCAGGAGCAGATAATCACTATAATTGTCCAATTGTAACATCATATCCAGAAGTTATTAAAAATAATATGGAAATATTAAGGGAAAGAGATATTTTATTTATGAATCCTTTCCTTCCTATAGATGATAGTATAAGGCTTAAACAACGGCTTCTAGAAGAATTTGCATTTATGAATATTTCTAAAGAAGAAATAAATAAAGCTGTAGATAAGGCTTATGAAGAAGATGAGAGATTTAAGTTAGATATTCGAAACAAGGGAGAAGAAGTACTGAAATATATTGAAGATACGGGCAAAAAGGCAATAGTGCTGGCAGGAAGGCCTTATCAAATAGATCCTGAAATTCATCATGGTATTTCAGAGTTAATTACCTCCTTCGACATGGCTGTTTTAACAGAGGATTCTATTGCACATTTAGGGAATGTAAAAAGACCTTTAGGTGTAGTAGATCAATGGGTATACCATTCAAGACTATATGCTGCTGCTAGTTTTGTAGCAAAAGAGCCTAATCTAGAACTTATTCAGCTTAACTCCTTCGGTTGTGGATTGGATGCTGTTACCACAGATGAAGTAAAAGCAATTTTAGCTGGATGGGGTAAAATATATACTACATTAAAGATTGATGAAGGAAATAACCTAGGTGCAGCTAGAATTAGAATAAGATCATTAAAGGCGGCTCTTGATGAAAGGGAAAGAAATGGATTTGTTCCTAAAGAGTTAGATGTGGCATCAGAAAGAGTTATATTTACAAAAGAAATGAAGAAGAATCATACAATTTTAGTACCTCAAATGTCACCTATGCATTTTCAGTTTTTAGAGTATGCTTTTAAGGCTTCAGGATATAATTTAGAAGTACTACCTTCTGTAGATAAAGCAGCGGTAGAAGAAGGACTAAAATATGTAAATAACGATGCCTGCTATCCATCTATTATAGTGGTTGGTCAAATAATAGAAGCTTTAAAGTCTGGAAAATACGATACAAATAATATTTCTGTAATGATATCTCAAACAGGTGGTGGCTGTCGTGCTACAAATTATATTGGATTTTTAAGAAAAGCACTAAAAGATGTGGGTCTGGAGAACATACCTGTAATTTCTATAAATGCTGTAGGCTTAGAAAAAAATCCTGGTTTTAAATTAACACCATCTCTACTGCATAGAAGTATGATGGCATTATTGTATGGAGACTTATTTATGAGGCTGGTTTATAAAATTAGGCCCTATGAAAAAATACCAGGCTCTACTAATATCTTATATGAAAGTTGGGTAGCCGTATGTAAAGATGCAGTAACTAAGGGAAGTTTTAAGGAGTTTAAGCGTAATGTAAGAAATATTGTTAAGGACTTTGATAATTTAGAAATTAAGGATATACAAAAACCACGGGTTGGCTTAGTAGGAGAAATTTTAGTAAAGTTCCATCCAACAGCTAATAATAATATTGTGGATATTTTAGAAGCTGAAGGTGCAGAGGCTGTAATGCCAGACCTAACTGACTTTTTATTATATTCTGCATATGACCATGATTTTAAGTATAGTCACCTTTCTGGAAGTAAAAAGGCTAGAATCATAGGACTTACAATTGTGAAGATTATAGAATATTATCGTAGGGAAATGAAAATAGTCCTAGATGAAAGTAATAGATTTGAAGCTCCAAAGTCAATTAAAGAGTTGGCTAAGAGTGCATCTAAGGTTCTCTCTTTAGGAAACCAAACAGGAGAAGGATGGTTTTTAACGGCTGAAATGATAGAATTAATAGAAGGGGGAGCTCCTAATATACTATGTATGCAGCCATTTGCATGTTTACCAAACCATGTAACGGGTAAAGGGATGATTAAGGAGTTGAAAAATAGATATCCTAAATCTAATATTGTTGCTGTAGATTATGATCCTGGTGCCAGCGAGGTTAATCAGCTAAATAGGATAAAACTAATGTTAGCTGTTGCTTTTAAAAACCTAAGTCAGGAAGAAAACCATGACAATGTTTCTGTACAAGGCAAGAATATTGAGAATATTGTACAAGGTTCTTAAAATTCATGTATAATTTTGCTTGACTTTTGTAATACTTCAAGTGTATAATAGAGCATAAAAATAGATTAATATATTATAGGCGCAGAAGAGGACAGTAGTAAAAGGGATCTGCTTTCAGAGACATAATCGGTTGGTGAAAGATTATGACAGTACTTTTTATGAATATCACCTCGGAGCTAAAGGTCTGAAATAATAGTAAGATCTTTCGTAAGCATACGTTACATGCATTGAGTGATAGAATAGTAAATTATAGTACTTTTAATATGCTATGGTTTAAGTATTATTCTATAATCAGGGTGGTACCGCGATAAATTCGTCCCTAAGTCTTTAGACTTAGGGATTTTTTATTTGAGCACTTGAAATTCTAAGCAAAGCTTAGAATTGAGTGCGACATAAAGTTTGTGAGTGTTAACGAACAAATTTTATTTTATGACCTAACCCGATTTGCAAAATTACGCAACTAAAGTTGCTCCATGGCGCACTCAATTTTTAATGGTAATTAAAAATTTCAAGTGCTTAAAGGCAAATCGATGGTAGGTCAAACGCAATGAGCACCAAATTTATACGACCGAAGGAAGTAAATAAATTTGAGTTGCGAAACTGCGTAAATTATAAAATTCTTTGCTACACCTAGATAATATAACCACAGAAAGGATGAGATAAATGAAGGGATTTAAATCACTATCAAATGACCCTATTGCCCAAAGAGAAAATAAGACATCTCAATATTGGGAAGATAATAAGATACTCGACAAAAGTATTGAAAACCGTGAAGGCCAAAAATCCTTTGTATTTTACGAAGGACCTCCAACAGCTAACGGTAAACCAGGAATTCACCACGTTATTGCTAGAACACTAAAGGACTCTGTATGTAGATATAAAACTATGACAGGTCACCAAGTAAAGAGAAAGGCAGGATGGGATACCCATGGCCTTCCAGTAGAAATTGAAGTAGAAAAACAGTTAAAACTAGGAAGTAAGCACGATATTGAGAATTATGGTATAGATAAATTTAACACTAGATGTAGAGAGTCTGTATTTACCTATGAAAAGCAATGGAGAGAAATGACTAGAAGAATGGGTTACTCCATCGATTTAGATAACCCATACATTACATTAGATAACAATTATATAGAATCTGTATGGTGGATTTTAGATAAGTTCTTTAAAGAAGGTTATATCTATGAAGGGCATAAGATACTACCTTATTGCCCACGTTGTGGAACAGGTTTAGCTTCCCATGAAGTTTCACAAGGATATAAGGAGATAAAGTCTAATACAGTTATCGTTCCTTTCAAAGTAAAGGATAAAGATGAATATTTCTTAGTGTGGACAACGACTCCGTGGACATTAGCTGCAAACGTTGCATTAACAGTTCATCCAGAAGTAACATATGTAAAAGTAAAGGCTCAAGACAAGGTTTATTATGTGGCAGAAAAATTAGCTAAAAAGTTACTTGGGGAAGAGTTTGAAGTCATTGCTGAATATAAGGGTAAGGACTTAGAGTATATTGAATACGAACAATTAATGCCATTTATGAAGCCAGATAAAAAGGCATTCTTTGTTACATTAGCAGATTATGTTACAACAGAAGATGGTACAGGAATTGTTCACAGTGCTCCAGCTTTTGGAGAGGATGACTACCAAACAGGAAGAAGATACGATTTACCTGTTCTTCAACCAGTTGATGAAGAAGGAAAATATACAACAACTCCATGGGAAGGCAGATTTGTTATCGACTGTGATGTAGATATTATTAAATGGCTACACGCTGAAGAAAAGTTATTCCATAAGGAAAAGTTTGCTCACAACTATCCACACTGCTGGAGATGTACAACACCGCTTTTATATTATGGAAAACCAAGCTGGTATATTGAAATGACTAAGCTAAAAGATCAACTGATTGCTAATAACAATTCAGTTAACTGGTACCCAGATTATGTAGGAGAAAAGCGATTTGGAAACTGGCTAGATAACCTAAATGACTGGGCGATATCAAGAAACCGTTATTGGGGAACACCGCTAAATATTTGGAGATGTGAATGTGGCCACACTACATCAGTAGGTTCTAGAGCTGAGCTTGCAGAAAGATCTATTGAAAATGTGGATGAATCCGTAGAACTACACAGACCTTATGTTGATGATATACATTTAAAATGTGACAAATGTGAAGGTACGATGACTAGAGTAACAGAAGTAATTGACTGCTGGTTTGATAGTGGGGCTATGCCGTTTGCACAACATCATTATCCATTTGAAAACAAAGAGAACTTTGACGAATTATTCCCAGCAGACTTTATTTGCGAAGGTATCGACCAAACACGTGGTTGGTTCTACTCTCTATTAGCTATTTCTACATTTGTAAAGGGAGTTTCTCCATACAAAAACGTACTTGTAAACGACCTTATACTAGACAAAGAAGGTAGAAAAATGTCTAAGTCTAGAGGAAACACAGTAGATCCATTTGAACTATTTGACAAATACGGAGCAGATGCTCTAAGATGGTATTTACTGTTTGTATCTCCAGCTTGGACACCAACAAAATTTGATATTGAAGGACTAAAAGAAGTACAAAGTAAGTTCTTTACAACAATTCAAAACGTATATGCATTCTTTACTTTATATGCGAATACAGATGAAATTAATCCAAAGGACTTCTTTATTGAATATAAAGATCGTCCAGAGTTAGATAGATGGATACTATCTAAATATAACAGCCTAATTGCAGAAGTAACAAAGGAACTAGAAGCCTATGACTTAACAAAAGCAGTTAGAAAGATTCAAGATTTCTTAAATGAAGATTTATCTAACTGGTATATTAGAAGAGCAAGACGTCGTTTCTGGGCAACAGAGTTAACAGAGGATAAGAAAGCAGTATATAATACAACCTATGAAGTTTTAGTAGGTATAGCAAAGATGGTAGCACCATTTGCACCATTTATATCTGATGAGATATACCAAAATCTAACAGGTGAAATATCAGTACATCTAGCAGACTACCCAGTAGTAAACGAGGAATTAATAAGCAAAGATGTAGAAGAAAGAATGGACTTGGTTAGAGACTTAGTAGGACTTGGTAGAGCTGCAAGAGCTCAAGCTAAAATTAAGGTTCGTCAACCGCTACAAAAGATACTCGTAGATGGTAAATATGAAGATCTTATTTCAGATTTAGTTCCATTAATAGAAGAGGAGCTAAATATAAAAGAAGTTATATTTGAGAAAAATTTAAGAGATTTTATGAACTTTAGTTTAAAACCAGATTTTAAAACAGCTGGACCTGTACTTGGAAGTAAAATTAAATCATTAGGTAAAGCTTTAGCACAGTTAGAAGCATCTGAAGTTGTACCAAAGTTAGAAGCTGGAGAAAATATAGAACTTGACTTAGATGGTGATATTACTACAATTACTAAAGACTATGTAATGATTACAATTGCGGCTAAAGAAGGCTTTACTGTAGAAATGGCAAATAATTTATTCGTTATTTTAGATACTACATTAACGGAAGAATTAATTAATGAAGGTTTAGCGAGAGAATTTATTTCTAAAGTACAGCAGATGAGAAAAAGTAGCGGTTTTGAAGTTGCAGACAATATTAATATTTACTTTGATGGTAATGACGAAGTTGCTAAAGCAGTAGAAATCCATAAGGACTATATTATGCAAGAAACCTTAGCTGTAACTGTTGAAAGAGTTAAGGATGATAGTTTAGAAAAGCAAAATCTTAATGATCATGATACAGGTATTAAAGTAGAAAAAATTTAATTAATAAAAAATAAACCACACTTCTAGAATATATTTCCGGGAGTGTGGTTTTATTTTTATAGTAAGAAGTTAAATTAATTTCTTCTTGTCAAGGATGTAGATAATTATGCCTCCTATAATAATAAAAGCAAATGTTAATAATGCTTGTTGCCAAAGTTTCATATATATTCCTCCAATTTTTAATATAATACACATTATTACTTATTTAATTACAAAATTATAGACATAATATATAAAAGAGCAATAGGACAATATATATTTTGTCATTAGTATAAATCTAAAATAAATATCTATACATTGGAGGACTATTTATGAAAGTAGCCATTGAAGTAATACTACAAACTTTTTTATCTTTTTTTGCAATACTGTTTATTACACGAATACTGGGTAGGCAACAATTATCTCAGTTAACTATGCAGGAATATATAAACGGAATAACATTTGGTTCCATTGCTGGAACACTAGCTACCGATGTTAATCAAAGAACCTGGCAGCATATGATAGGACTATTTCTATTTGGAATCCTAACCTTTTTAGTATCCTATATAACAGGAAAGAATATAAAACTTGCGAGGATACTCCAAGGAGAGGCTGAGTTAGTTATTAAAGATGGACATATACTAGAAAAAAAACTTAAAAGGTTCCATTACACCATTGATGAGCTACATCATTTGTTAAGAAAAAAAGATGTATTTAATATTACAGATGTAAAGTACGGAATATTAGAAACTACAGGAGAAATCAGTGTAATTAAAGCTTCTCATAAAAATAATGTTACTCTAGAAGATTTAAACATGTTAGGACAGCAGGATGATATTAAAGCAGAAGTGATAGTAACAGGAAACATAATATATGAAAATTTAATAAATAGAAATCTAACAGCTCAGTGGCTAATTGATCAGTTAAAAATGTATGGCATATCGGATATTAGAGAGGTTTTTTATGCTAATCTAGATGGAAATAATAAATTATATGTAGATAAATATAAAGATAATGTAAAAGAGAATTAGCATATTATTTCCGAAAGGATGGTGATGAATATTTGTTTAGAAAACTATTTAGAATGCTTATAGGCATAGGCCTTAATAAAATTAATAATATAGAAAGTGAAAATCAGCAAGAAAATATTCCTAAATCCATAGGAGATGTTAAGAAAAAATTAGAAGCAACCTTTGAAGAAAGTGAAGATTTTGTTTTAAGAGAAATAGAGATAGGTAAGGGAGTTCATCGTAAGGTTATTGTTGCATATATGGATGGACTAATTACTAAGAATGTATTAGATGAAAGTATAATAAATCCTTTAATATTTGGAACTAAAAACAACCTAACTGATAAAGAGATAATGAGTAAAAATGTTATTGATATTTTTACCAAGAAGCTAATAGTTGCATCTAGCTTAAATATTATTAATGATTTTAAGGATACTATTATGGCCGTTTTATCAGGTATGGCAATTATTTTCATTGATGGACAGAATAAAGCAATTAAAGTATCTGCTCATGGGGTTGAAAAAAGAAGTGTTATCGAACCAGAAACTGAAATGTCTTTGAAGGGACCACGGGAAGGGTTTATTGAATCTTTATCTACCAATGTAGCACTACTAAGGCATAAGATTAAAAGTCCTAAGTTTAAATTTGAGACTATGCAGTTAGGGAAACAGACAAATACTACGGTAGGTATTTGTTATATTAAGGGAATTGTTAATGAAAATACTTTGAATATAGTAAAAAGTAGATTAAAAAAAATTAATGTAGATTCAATTTTAGATACGGGATATATAGAACAATATATAGAAGGGAAACCATTTTCAATTTTTCCAACTATAGGTAATAGCGAAAAACCCGATAAGGTAGCGGCTAAAATATTAGAAGGAAGAATTGCTATTATTGTTGATGGAACCCCTGTAGTGCTTACAGTACCAAATCTGTTTATAGAAAACCTTCAAAATGCAGAAGACTACTATTCACGATTATATTTTGTATCATTTAATCGAATCCTAAGATTATTAGCTTTATTTATTGCTACTGTATTGCCTGCATTTTATGTGGCAGTAATTGTTTTCCATTTTGACGTTATACCTATGCAACTATTATTAGCGATTTCTGCTACTAGGGAAGGGCTACCCTTTTCTCCCTTTATAGAAGCTTTCTTTATGATGATAGTTTTTGAACTTTTACGGGAGGCAGGAATTAGAATGCCAGGTACTATTGGACAAACTATTAGTATTGTTGGAGGATTAGTAATAGGTCAGGCGGCGGCATCTGCAAAAATTGTGAGTCCTATTATGGTGATTATTATTGCTTTAACGGGAATTACAAATTTTATTCTTCCCTCCCTATCTGATACTTTACCAATCATTCGATTTATATTATTGTTTGCTGCTCAAGTATTTGGATTTTTAGGAATACTTGTTGGATATATTATAATTTTAATTCACCTATGTTCCCTAGAATCCTTTGGAGTACCCTATATGTATCCATTATCTCCAGTAAATAAAGATGGTTTGAAAGACAGTTTTGTACGGTTTCCATTGTGGATCATGAAGATAAGACCTAAAGCTTTTACATTGCAAAATTGGGATATAAATAAGTATAGAGCAAGTGGCGATAACCATGTAACTGAGGAGGAGCAGTAATTGAGGTCATATTCTAAAAAGATATTTATGTTTTTAGCAATTTTATTATTATGCATGAGTTTAATTGGATGCATGCATGAACAAGATCTAACCCATAGAGCCATTATAGTAGGTGTAGGTATAGATAAAGCAGAAGATGAAGAAATTGAACTAACATTACAAATAGTTAACCCCTCTGGTCTTGGACTTCAGCAAGGTGGTGGTCGTAATATACAGCCTATATGGGTTAATTCGACTAAAGGGAAAACCGTATATGAAGCTGCTAGAGAACAGCTAAAGGCAGTTAATCGGAGACCTTTTTATAGTCATATACAAGTATTGGTAATTAGTGAAGAATTAGCTAAAGAAGGGATAATGGATATATTAGATTATTTTTCTAGAGATTATGAAGTAAGGTTAAATTCGAGTGTAATAATTGCAAGGGGAACTACGGCTAAAAAGGTGATCAGTGCGAAAAGTACGCTGGAGGATATTCCCGCAATACATTTGAAAGAAGTTTTAGAAGATAATTTATATAGTGGTGTTATTCGAAATATAAACACTTTTGAAATGGTAAAGGAGCTAAATGAAAATATATTAAATACTACAATAGGGGTAGTTAAATTTAAAGAAGGAGAAGAACAGGAGCTAATAAAAAGTATGGAGCTGGAAGGAACTGCTATTTTTAAAGAGGATAAACTAGTTGGCTGGTTGGAAAAGTATGAGACAGCAGGACTATTATATATAAAAAATGAAATACGGGATAGGGTAATTGGTATTAAAGACCCCTTGAATGAAAATAAAAGAGTAGTAATAGAGCAACTGCGCTCTAATGGGAAGGTTAGAGCTAAAATTGAAAATGAAAAACTTAAAATTCATATTAATATTAAAGCAGAGGGAACAATTGGAGAACAACAAGGGGAAAATGATTTGCTGATGGAAAAAATACTGAAAGATCTAGAAAGAGAAGTGGCAAATACAATTAAAGAAGATATAAAAAAAACGGTAGATATAGCTCAAAATCAATTTCAAAGTGATATTTTAGGGTTTGGAGAGGAAATACGTAAAAAGCATTTAAACTATTGGAGAGAAATAGAAGATAATTGGGATGAAATATTTCCAGAAGTGCCTGTTGAAATTGATGTAGAATTTAGAATAACAAGATCAGGATTAACGGGACCGCCATCTAAGGCACGCTAAAATGGAGGAGATAGTTAATGGTAAGGGATGTAATAAGTATAATTGCCGTTTTTTGTATAATTATTAGCATTGATTTAAATAGGTTATCGAAAGTCAAAAATGTTAAGAGAACTATGTTCATATATTTTACAATATTAATAGTTAGCTTTACGATTAGTTTATTACAAGCTATTGATAAGGCGCCTCTTAGTCCTGCTATATATATAGAAAAGGCTATTGATAGCTTTTTATCGAGGTGATTGTATGATAAAAGAAGAAAAGATTTCATTAAGCGAATTAAATTTGCTTATTATAGGTTTTGTATTTGGCGGTTTAGCAGTAACTTCTCCAGCAAAGGCTGCATACCAGAATGCTTGGTTAGCTCAGATATTAAGTTGGATAGGAGGCTTTATATTAGTTACTATATATTTAGCTCTAGCAAAACTTAATCCTAAAAAAACACTTATACAAATGCTAAAAGAGCATTTTGGAAAATATTTAGGAAGTATAATTGGAATACTTTACATAATATTTTTTATTCATTTTGCATCTTTAACCATGAGAATTTTTGGTGAATATATGGTTACTGTAAATTTTATTAATACTCGTACAGTTTTTGTTATTTGTTTTGTTTTTTTGCCAATTACCTATGCTTTAAAAAATGGAATAGAAATAGCTGCTAGGGTTAACCAGATAATTATACCAATTATGATTTTTATTATAGCATTAACTATATTATTAAGTGCAAAATCCTTTGATTACGATAATTTTCTACCGTTCTTAGAGGGCGGATTTCTGCATGTTTTAAAAATAGGAATTAGAATATTATCTGTATCCTTTGGTAATATGATAGTATTTTTAATGATATATCCTATTGTACAACAAAAAAAATATATAGTTAAAACAACTTATTTAGGCGTAACAATAGTTGGGTTTGTCTTGCTAGGAACTTTATTAAGAGATTTACTGGTCCTTGGTCCATATATGATGTCGCTTCAAATGTTTCCACCCCATGTAACTCTATCTTTAATTCCAGGAGCTGTTATAGAACCGATAGTAGGGATTAATCTACTAATAGGAGTTGGAATTAAAACTGTTGTTTTCATTTATTGTACTCTATTAGGAATTACACAAATCTTTAACTTAGAACATTATAAACTTATGCTGCTACCTGTAGTAACTTTAGTTATATCTCTATCTATGTGGCTACATCCCAACTATCCTGATTTATACAGATGGGTAGAAAGAAATATGGTATACTATTCTTTACCTTTTCAGGTAATAATACCTTGTATATTGCTAATAATATCTTTAATTAAAAATAAAACACCAAGTAGAGAGGAGGTCAGTTAACTATGGAAGCTTGGAAGGCAAATTTAATGGATTGTATTAAATCTATAGAAGAAGCACAAGAAAATAACATGATAGATACCGACAAGAGAAATGAATTGGATGATATTATTGTAAGAATACAAGAGATTATTGAAGATTAATAAGGGAAACTAGATACTGAAAATAAGATTTCAAGTTAAAATAAAGTAAGCAGAAGATGGTTTAATCTTCTGCTTATTTTATTAAGTACTTATATTTTAATCTATAGCATTTAAACGAAAGGATATTATTACCTAACTAATACAAAATCCTTTATATAGGCTAGAACTTCTCGCATATAGTATTTAACCGTTAGTGCTAAGTTAGGATAGTTTTTTGTAGGACCTGCGCTTACATCCATATTTAAACGGTTAGCAATCATTAATGATCTATGAACATGGAAGTTATTGGATACAATAACGGCACTCTCTAGTTCATTTTCCTTCATAATTTTATTACTATAATATAGATTTTGGTATGTACTATAAGAATTATCTTCTTCCAATATTACATTTTCTGGTACACCATTTTCTACAAGATAGTTTTTCATTGCAAGGGCCTCTGTAATTAGCTCATCATGTCCTTGGGCCCCACTAACTATAATCTTATCCCCATATCCTTCATTATAAAGTTCCAATGCTTTTTCCAATCTATACTGTAACATCGGGGCAGGTCTATCTCCCCATAATTTAGCTCCAAGTACAATAATTGCATCAGATTTTTTAGGGGTTGCCCTAAAGGGAGTTATTATTATTGAAAGTTGAATAATAGCGAAGACTATAATACCTAATGAAATAGCGATTAAAATAGGTTTTTTAAATTTCATATTTAAACCTCCCTTGGATTGTTATCTTTGTAGTTATATTATAGCAGGAAGTTGGACGAGATGATAAGGTATAAAAAATTTAATGTAATTAGCTTGAATTTTTTATATGAGTTTGTAATTGCAATAATAATATCATTATATTTTAGAGTTGTCGAAAATAACCAAATGAATATTAGAGGATATTTTAATTATTAATAGAAATTTAGTATTTAAGATAATTTAGGATATATAACTCTGATGTAAGTTGTTATGGTGATAATTCACGAAACAAATTTATTTAAGTGAGTAGCTACTAATGTCTATAATTTGAAGTTAGAAAATAGAAGTGAAGCAGAGGATTAACTTTAGAAAATGTTTTTTGAATTATGCAAAAGCGAATCTGTTTATTAATTATGATTTGAAGATAAGTAAATATTACTGAACCTAAGTTCGTGAATATCACTAAATATTATATATAAATTGAACTTAATGCCAGCAATATGACGTTAGGTGAAATCTTAGTGAATTGGGCGTTTTTAGTTATCGAATAAAGCTAAAATAATCTTTATGGAGGTCAAATATGGACAATAATTTACAAAACCTAATGAATAATTCTATAAAGTGGGCATTAAACCATCTTAATCGTACAGATTATACACTTAGGTGTTTGGGATTTGTGGAAGATGCTTTAGAACGTAGCAATAGTATTGAGATATTTGGAGGAGATACTGCAAAAGAATCAGCGGATTTATATGAAGCACACAGATTTAAAGGTATACCACCTAAAGGAACGTTTGTGTTTTATGATTGCTTTGGAGTAATTGATGGAATGACGAAAAACTGGGGGCATGTAGGTTTGGCTATTGAAGATGGTAAGATTATACATGCGTGGGATAAAGTGAGAATAGATGATTATAAAGAAATTGAGCATCTTTTAACAGCACCGGGGTGGGAGAAACCTCAATATATCGGATGGGTGTCACTCGAACGTATCTTAATAGGACATCGAACTAAGATTTATGAATAATTAAGTAAATCTTCCAGTCATAGCCTAACAAAATGTTTCTGTCCGCTATGCACATCCCTTCACCGGGAGCAAAGATCCACCAAGGAGTAATGTTCTAGGGTCCGGCTCAGGGACGTCACAAACACGAAGCGTTACGAAGATATGATCAAATCTTGCATAGGGATAATATCCAGATTTATTAAATCGTTAACCAATGATAACTTCAAAACAATTTATAATGATGTTGATAAACAATATAAAAATAACTTTTGGAATTGATTGAAGAATTTAAAGTAATGAAAATGTTACCCAAGATAAATTTTAGGAGTTTATGAATACATCAAAAGTGTTGTTACATGAGTTATTAAAGCACAGAAAGATTACATAACACTTTGGTGTGATTATTAGGGATTATATACTCAGCGATTACTCGTCTGCAAAATATCTCTTCGACTTCGAAAGTAATGTTGAAGATTCGCGGACGCTTAATTTAGAATTTAAGTTGGGCGTTTCAGTTAATATAGACGGAAGTGCTTTGACAAACATATAAAAAACGGAAGCCCAACCATTATTTTCGACGGTTACGCTTCCGTTTTCTATTAGAATTAGTAAGGTGGATTTTACTTTTAGTACCGATCCTATGGGACTACGTGTGGGCCAAGGAGAAAATATTAGATATGTAAGAGTGTTAGAACAAGTAAAAAGGGTAATTATGGAATACATACTTTTACTTTCAGTCTCAAAGGAGTATATGGAAAAACCTTATTATATTTTTATGGGAACTAGGGATATAGATAAGTTTATACTTAGTCCTGCACATGCTCTTTATGCAGTAAGACTTAGTGCAAGCGTGGATGATGTGGCCAATCAACTGGGATGGAATAATACTAATCTTATTTATAAGTATCATGGTGTTATCGATAAACTTTTATATTCTGCAAATTCATATACTGAAGTATTTTTTGATAAGCTTTTAGATGAATAGTACAAACTAATTCTAATTATATTATTTCATATACTTAACTTTAGTATAGAGATTTTCTATGCATCTCTAGATAATTAGAGTTAAATTAAATAATATTTCTATGTTTACTGTATTGCTATTATCATAATACTTAGGGGGAGTACTACTTAGGGGGACGAATAGATGAAAATATTTTTAGAGAAACAAGATAACAAGGAAGTAATTCCTTATAAGATTTTATTTGAAACTTATAAGGATAAAGTTTATCGAGTTGCTTATTACATTGTTAAAAATGAACATGATGCAAAAGACATAGTGCAAGAGGCGTTTATTACAGCATATAGGAAAATGAGTTCTCTAAAAGATCCTAGTAAATTTGGAAGCTGGATATGTACTATCGCTTCTAATTTAGCTAAGGAAAAATATATGAAAAGCAAGCGAGAATTGTTAATCGATGACTATGATAATGTAATTTCACTCTCAAATAATCGATTTAACTTAGATACAGTAGAAGATAAAATAGAGAAAAAAGAATTAAATAAAGAAATTATGGAACAAATTCATAGTCTAGATAGTCATTATAGAGAGGTTATATTGCTATATTACTATATGAACTTATCTTATGCAGAAATTGCTCAAACATTAAATATTAAAGAAGGTACTGTTAAATCACGAGTTTCTAGAGCTAAAAATTTAATTAAGGATAAAATCATTAAAAATAATATAAGTGATTACTATATTACATATGGAAAGTCGGGGAAATAAGATGCGAGATTTAGATGATTTAGATTTAATCATACAAGAAGCTATTTCGGAGGAAATAGAATCAATCGTTGTTCCTGATATGGAAGATGTTTGGGACAATATAAATACAGATATTAAAAATATAGATAAGGAAAATAAGGAAAATAAGGAAAAGTACTTTCACTTTAACAAAAGAACAGCAAGTACCGTAGCAGCTATATTGATACTTACTACAATACTAGTTAATATGGATGATGGATATGCATACTATAGAAAAATACTTAATTTCTTTTCACAAACAGTTGGTGCAAATAAAGACATTAAGTTAAACTATAATAAAAATACCAGGACAACTCCAGGTATAGATGAAGAAGCTCAAGTAAATTTAAAGACACTTCCAATTGAAGAAGCAATATATAAGTCAAGTTTTAAGATAATAACTCCTGCCTATACTCCTGAAGGATATATTATAGAAAAAGTTGAATTGACTCAATTTCTGGATAAAACTTTAATGGCAGAACTAATATATTCTAAAAATGATAGTGATATTATTAAAATGATACAAGAACCAGTAATCGGTGATTATTCTCATACACTTCAAGTGGATTCTAATGAGAGTACAATAACTCAGAAAAAAACAAACAATATTGATTATAATATAATTGAGTTTAAAAGTGGAGAGGTAATGATTATATGGGATATGTTTGAAATAAAATATACTATCGTTGGCCTAGATAAAAAAGAATTAATGAAAGTAGCATTATCAATAAAATAAAAGGATATAGCACATATGTGCTATATCCTTTTATTTTATTGTAATATATGAAGTAATAGTTTGATCTGATTCTGTTATAGTACCCTTATAAGCTGTGTGAATAGCTCTAATTCGATAAATCTTACCCTTTTTTACACTATATACTGCTTTAAAATCAATATTCTTTGTATCATATTTATCAGTGCTCCATGATTTTACTGTTGACCATGAATTGTCCGTCCATATCTCTAGATGAATCCTTAAACCTAATTTATCAACATTTCCATCAGCTTTAGTAGAAGCTTGAATACTAACAAAGCCATCACCTATATCATGAATAGATGACTGTTTTAGCATTATATATTTATTTGATTTTATAGAATATATAATATTATTCTTTATTACTAACTTGCTGTGCACTTTCTCAGTATCTTCACTAGTGCCACATCCAGCAATAGTAGCCTTTATCCCTTCTATCGATTCGTAAGTTGTATGAGCATATGTATTAGTTGGTGCTACAGCAATAAAAAAAATAAAAATCATAGTTAAAATTGACACTGTCCTTTTCATTGATTTCTCCCCCCATAAATTAATCTCATAAGTATAGAGGGTCCAAAGATGAATTTTGTTCCCGAAAATTTATAAAAAATATTATTTCTTTTTTCTCAAATATTGGAACAAAAACCAATATTAAACTATCTATATAGTGAAGACCTAAAAAATAGGGGGTGAAACAAATGAAAATAAGATCACCAAGTAAAACTAGATAATGATATATCTAAACCTTAAGAATCTAGTTTTGTACGCAGCAAAAAATTTATAAATTCAAAAGTGTTACTAAACATATTATATTAGGAGGAGATTAAATGAAAAGAAAAATAACATTATTACTATCAATAATGATGCTTCTAAGCTTCACTCTTAGTGTTCATGCAACTCCAGAAATTGAAGAACCAAATAATATTAATTTGGATTTTGAAGTTAAAGAAAATGGTATATATCCTAATGCGTTATGCCTGTTTCATGATTGGTATAGTGTAAAAGATGGTGATACATATAGAGAATATACTAAAAGAGAAAAACAACACTGTTATGACTTGTACCAAGACTATAAGAAAGTTTGTATGAAATGTGGGAAAAATGATACATCAAGAGAAAGAGTAAGTAGAGCTGACCACAAATGGAAAGTAGTTGAAAGTGGTACCAAATTAATGGTACAGTGTCAAATTTGTGGATTGGCCAAGGATGGCTGGTAAAATTACTTTTTTAAGTTTAACAAATCTATTGGCACTGAAGGTACAAGCTACAATTAAAATTTAAACACCTAATTTTTAAAAAAGGAGGAGTAAGAATGAAAAAATTTTTAACTATGATGGGAACTGCTGTTTTAATCTTATTATGTACCATAATGCCTGTAAGAGAAGCATATGCAGGTCCACAAGCATGTCGAGTAAATGGGACAAAACATGTTCCAGTAACTCAACGGTTTATTAACACAGAAACGAATAATCAGAAATACTATGGCACATTGTATACATGTGAATGTGGGGCTACTGTTATAAGAAGTGATGCTAACTACAGACAACTTTATTTTTATCCATCTGATTGTGAGATAAAATATACGCCTGGATATCCACATTTACCAGGTAGCTCTGCTTACTATGTACCTAGTGTTACTTATACTGGGACACCATCTGAGTGGCATCTCATAGCAAATTAGGAGTAATTTCTAAAAATAATAATTATGAGTTTATAATTTTAGAGGTATACTAAATAAACTTATGTGATAATTTTATTACAATGTAAAAGCAGTCTAGGGAGAAATCTTTAGACTGCCTCTTTTTATTTCAATAAATATTGAATATAGGGGTCTCGCCATACACATGCTCTTTATGCATTAAAACTCGGCGCCAGTGTAGTTGATGTGGCGGATCAGTTGGGATGGAATAACACTAATATTATTTATAAGTATGCTGGTGTTATGGAGCAGCTCCTTTACTCTGCAAATTCGCATACAGAAGTATTTTTTAAGTAAATCTTAAATGACTAATATATAGGTGTTAAAATATAAAAGGCTCCTGATAAATAACTCAGGGGCCTTCTATGTGCGACAGGCAGTCGCACATTCATAGGCGATAGCCTATGGAATTTTGAGCGTTAAGAACAGCGATAACGTTACTACAAAGTAGTAAAAACGAATCGGGAGTTTGGAAACTCAAGAGTTCTCGAAGGTGAAAGTCCTTCCCTAGGAGTGCTGATACAACCTAGGAAGCCTAGTCTAGGGCAATACCGTGAGGTGTTGTCTGAAGGAGACGTGGAAAGTCGAAAGACCCATAGGCGGACTAGCAGACCGAAATGCAGAGGTGTGAAGCACGGGTGGCGGGGTAAACTGACGGCTATGCGTAGGAAATGGGAAGTCAATAATTTTAAATTCAATGAATCAGCCGAATTAAAATAGTTTATCATGTGAAAGTGCTCGGTATGTTAGGAAGGAAAGTGCGGTGACCCTGTGAGGTCTCTATTCAAGCCCGTAAGGGATAATGGAATATAAGGTTATGCCGAAGTTTCTACTACGGATAGAGAAGTCAGACAGTTTCATAGTACGGAAGTAGGTATCAGACCAAACTGGTACTGAACGGAAGGGAACTGACCTCAGTGGCCCCAGCTTTAATCATGTGTAATGATAACGGTAACGCTACGAAAGTAAAAACGAGCCGGAGGAACACAGGAAAGGTGAAGGATAATAAATGAATCAAGAGTTGAAGCTTAAAATGCATAGTATTTATGGACAACTGTTAGTTGAAAGAAAGCTAATGGAAGCATGGAAACAGGTTAAAGAGAATAAAGGCTGTGGAGGGATTGATGGTGAAACCCTTGAAACCTTTGCCCAAAAAGAAGAAGAGAAGATTAATAAACTCCTAATCACTCTAAAAGAGAAAAGCTATACGCCAAAGCCAGTTAAGAGAGTATACATACCAAAGAAAAATGGTAAGAAAAGACCTTTAGGTATACTAACCATAGAGGATAGGATTATACAGCAAAGTGTGGTAAATGCCATAAGTCCAAAATTTGAAAAAGAAATATTTCATAAATGGTCATGTGGATAGCGAAAGGGATTAGGTGCTGAAAGAATAATGCAGATAATTCTTTGGAATCTAGAAACAGGATACAACAACATATATGACTGTGATATTAAAGGATTCTTTGACAATATACCACACAAGAAACTAATGAAGATAATAACAAAATATATAGCTGATGGAACTGTCCTAGATATGATATGGAAATGGCTAAAGTCTGGGCATATGGAAGAAGGTAAATTCCATAATACTGACGCTGGCACTCCGCAAGGAGGGGTGATTTCGCCAATACTTGCGAATATATACTTAAATGAATTGGATTGGGAATTAGATAGGGAAAATATTCGCTTTGTAAGGTATGCTGATGATTTTCTTCTGTTTGCTAAAACAGAAGAAGAAATCAAAAGAGCAGGTTCGGTAGCAAATAGGGTAATAAATGACTTAGGGCTAGAAGTATCAATGGAGAAAACAAAATTCGTTAATTTTAACGATGAAAACTTTGATTTTCTTGGATTTACTTTTGAGCATTGGAGGAAAAGGAAGAATAACGAAGGGGCATACTTTATCGTAAGACCCACTGAAAATTCAATCAAAGACTTTAAAGCCAAGATAAAAGAGAAAACACGGAAAAGTCTAACACTCAGCACTAAAGCATGGCTGGATGCCTTAAATCCAATAATAAAGGGTAAGATAAACTACTATCTGAACATATCTAAAGCGGTAAAGGCCAATGAAGAATATGGGCAGAAAAGTAGATGTATTCTACAAGCTTTCAGCAAGGAATTACATGCAGTAGATTCCTATGTTAGACAAAGATTAAGGGTAGCAATAATACACAAAAATCCCTGTCAAAGAAAAGGCTGGCTTATGACCTCGAAATGGAACAATGAATACTTTGTAAAAATAGGACTTATACCATCCCACTGGTTATATTACAACAAAATGTGGGCGTATACCCTAGAAATGTACCTAGAGAAAATAACGACCAAAAATAGAGCAAAATTAGAGAAACAAATCAAGAAATTAAAAGAAAAAGGCCAAGAGTATTACACTCATGACCGAGTTTCCAAGATAAATGCTGCCAAAAGCTATGCTTAATTCATTTAAAACATGTTGGTAAGCCGTATGCCTTAGTAGGGCACGTACGGTTTGATAAGGGGGTAGCTATGCAAATAGTTACCCTACTTTATATTGTAATGTCGTTTGCCGTTGAAAAACCACTAATGAATAAAATTGACAAAGTATCCAAAATAAATTATACTAGATATTGACAAATATTGAATAATATTAAATAAAAAGGGGAATTTACCATGAAATTGTTTAAAAGATTTGTAACAAAATTAAGTATTTGTGCTTTAATGGTTGGCATGTTCATAAGCCCAACATTTGCACATCCTAGTTCTATTGATAATATAGAATCTTTTACTACATTAGAGGCAACTGTTGATATCAGCAATATACCATTAGGTCAGGAAGTGGTTTTACCAGATGGTGCAGTATTAACTCCTATTTCTGAGGAAGAGTATATGACTAGATTAGCAAAAGATAAAAATATTTCCTTGAAAGAAGCTTATGAAATGGAATTAAAAAATTTAAGCAGTTTAAGATCATCTGGAAATACTTTCCGTTATAATTATAGTAAAACTTTTACATATTCAAGAAACTCTTCATTTAAAGCAGATTTAGAGGCAACTTTATCAATTTATACAGGTGGCTCCTTTAGACAGATTAACGAGGTATTAGGAGTAGGCACTAGAAGAAGATCTGGGTTATATGATTTCGATTTTATTGAAACATACAGTTATTCAGATCCGTTACAAGGAAGCAGTAAATTCCCAGTTGGAACAGTACATCTTGGTGCAAATGGCTATTTTGAAGTAGTCGTTTCAGGGAGTGTAGGTGGGTCTATAGAAGTACCAGGTTTTACTTTTGAAGCTTCTGTTGGACAAGACGCAATATGGCTATCAAGAACAATGTCAATGGACGGCTCTTATTCAGTATATTAAATTTAATAATACATTTGTTATAATAATCTACATATTTAAAAAGTCCTAGATATGCTAGGACTTTTTATAATTAATATATAAATTAAAATGAAAAAAACAATCTACTAGTATAGCAAGAAAATAAACAAAATTTTTATATAAGGAAACCTTATTAACACCTTTGATTTTTAGAAAAAAATAGCTTTAGAAAAGAAATATTTTTTTATCTCTCCAACTTTATCTCTTGAGTAGATTTGAATTTTAGTAATAAATCCAAAAATCAGATTTACTATTTTTGATATATGAGTCTACTTCTCTTTCAAGAAAGTAATTATTCACTCTACTGTACTTATTACTATGCAAATCACTGTACTCAAGAATATTGCTTTTGACACTATTATTGACTTCTTTAAATAATATCTAAGTTACTTGTTATACGGGGGTGTATAAATATGAATAAAAAACATCTACAAATATTGTTTTTTATTATATGCATAAGTTTAATTGTATCATTCTATTTAGTCAATAAAAATTCGGCAACTTCAAATATGCCAAATATTATAGATTTAGTTGGTAGAAATGATTTCTGGAGAGCATCATTAAATATAAATGTAGGTTATGATAGTGAATTAATAGTTCGACCTATACGA
This sequence comes from Alkaliphilus flagellatus, assembly GCF_018919215.1. Classification (NCBI taxonomy): domain Bacteria; kingdom Bacillati; phylum Bacillota; class Clostridia; order Peptostreptococcales; family Natronincolaceae; genus Alkaliphilus; species Alkaliphilus flagellatus. The sequence goes on along the minus strand of NZ_JAHLQK010000004.1, from coordinate 466,777 downwards.
GAAGATTTCGATATACCTTCTGAAATAGACATTATTATTATTTATAATGATAATGTTTTATACAGCACTAAATTAGAGTATATTCCAAATAAAAATAAGAACTTATTTGGTAAGTATTCAGCTAAAATAAATTCAGATGAGTTTTTTAATGAAAATATTGATAATATCCAGCTAATAATAAAAACAGAATATGTGAACCATGTAATTCACTTAGAATAAATTAAATATATCAAATGATGGTATACAAAATCAGCGAAATTTTACCTATTAGTCAATTAATTCATGTTCCTCATTTAATATTATCGCTAATATACGATTATGCTATTGATTGTATCATTATCGACCTTAAATCGACTATTCTATATAAATATTCCAATATAAAGGGCTCCTGAATCTATTTATCAGAAGCCTTTTATATATTATCATTTATATATCGCATAAACTGCTGTTGAACATTCTCGAAATCATCTTGGTGCAGATCCCCTATTATATGTATAAATTGCGATTTATTTACTAACATAGTCTTTGATACTCTTGCTGTTGATTTCATTCTAAGTTTAGCATGTTCCCAATACAATATTGGAGTATCATATGGATCATTTTCTCTTGGAGGGGTTGTTGTGACTCTTACCGATAACACTTCCATTTTTTCAATGTCTAAAACAATCACCGGCCTTTGTATTTTGTTGTATTCTTCATTAATTGCACTCAGAAATAGTAGCTTTTACCCCTTCTATCGATTCGTAAGTTGCATGAGCATATGTATTAGTTGGTGCTACAGCAATAAAAAAAATAAAAATCATAGTTAAAATTGACACTGTCTTTTTCATTGATTTATCCCCCCATAAATTAATCTCATAAGTATAGAGGGTTCAAAGATGAATTTTGTTCCCAAAATTTATAAAAAATATTATTTCTTTTTTTCTCAAATATTGGAACAAAAACCAATATTAAACTATCTATATAGTGAAGACCTAAAAAAGAGGGAGTGAAACAAATGAAAATAAGATCACCAAGTAAAACTAGCTAATGATATATCTAAACCATAAGAATCTAGTTTTGTACGCAGCAAAAAATTATAAATTCAAAAGTGTTATTAAACATATTATATTAGGAGGAGATTAAATGAAAAGAAAAATAACATTATTACTATCAATAATGATGCTTCTAAGCTTCACTCTTAGTGTTCATGCAACTCCAGAAATTGAAGAACCAAATAATATTAATTTGGATTTTGAAGTTAAAGAAAATGGTATATATCCTAATGCGTTATGCCTGTTTCATGATTGGTATAGTGTAAAAGATGGTGATACATATAGAGAATATACTAAAAGAGAAAAACAACACTGTTATGACTTGTACCAAGACTATAAGAAAGTTTGTATGAAATGTGGGAAAAATGATACATCAAGAGAAAGAGTAAGTAGAGCTGACCACAAATGGAAAGTAGTTGAAAGTGGTACCAAATTAATGGTACAGTGTCAAATTTGTGGATTGGCCAAGGATGGCTGGTAAAATTATTTTTTTCCATTTGACAAATCTATTGATACTGAAACACTAGAAAACAATTTAAGAACCATTGATAAAAGTTATGGTGCCGAAATAATAGTCGTTACCAAATATAATAGAAGTGATGATTTGTTAAAGCCTGATTCTCATTGAAATTGCAATAAAAATAATAAAAGATGGTATAGCAACGTAAAATTTTTATGTGCGTACAAAATGAAAATACATCAATCAGAGTTGATTCCTATGAAGGAGTCAGCTCTTTGTTTTTTGCATGAAATAAAAATAAATAGTTTTAAAGAAATATCTTTCCAATTTTATCTTACTAATTAATTATATCTAACAATGTGAAATTTAAAAGTCTTACCAACTTTATTAAAAAGTAATTTAAAGCATAAGTAGAAATTAACCATGTTTTAAGTAAAAAGTTCTGTACGACTATTTTTTACGACAACATTGAATAGGTATTCAGCTTAATTTAAAAATAATAAATTTGATGGTTAATATAGGATTATTATGGAAATAATCCAAAAAGGTCTATATAGATACAATAATACAAATATAGATAATTTTAGAGAGTTTAAGGGAGGGCACTATGAATCATATATCTTGGAACACAACTAAAAGATGCAATTTGTACTGCAAACATTGTTATAGGGAATCTGGTCCTGATGAATTAGTAAATAATGAACTTTCTACCGAAGAAGGAAAGAAACTTTTAAGAGAAATGTATAAGGCAGGTTTTCGCATAATAGTATTTAGTGGCGGAGAGCCACTACTGAGAGATGATATATTTGAATTGGTAAAATATGCAAAAACTCTTAATATGATTACACTTATGGGTAGCAATGGCACTCTTATAACAAAAAGCTATGCAGAAAAACTAAAAAACAGCGGTTTAAATTCTATTGCTATAAGTATAGATAGCTTAGATGAAAAAAAGCACAATGAGTTTAGAGGTGCAGATACTGCTTTTAAAAGAGCTTTACAGGGCGCTAAAAATTGTATAGATGCAGGAATAAAAGTTCAACTTAACTGTACTGTTACAAAAGATAATTTAAAAGAAATAGATAGCATAATGAATTTTGCTTCTGATTTTGGTGCGGTTTCAAGTCATATGCTTTTTCTTGTAGAAGTGGGGAGAGGTAAAAATATAGGATATACATCCTTAAATAAAGAGGAGTACAAAAATGCTATTAATACTATAATAGATAAAAATCTAGATTTAGATATCCGTGTTAAACCTACTTGTGCACCTCAATATAAAGTAGAAGCCTTACTTAAAGGAATTGATTCACCAGGAGGAAGAGGTTGTATAGCTGGAACTAGTTATTGTTCTATACTCCCAAACGGAGATGTTCATATATGTCCATATGCACCTATCAAAGTGGCTAATGTCAAAGAAGAAGCATTTGATAGTATATGGGAGAATAACGAGATATTTAAAAAACTTAGAGATTTTAAAAGCTATAAAGGTAACTGTGGAAGTTGTAGGTATATTAATATTTGTGGCGGATGTAGAGCAAGAGCCTTTAATTATTCAGGTGATTGGCTCGATGAAGATCCTTTTTGTCTTTTAAAAGAAGGGAGAGCAATATGATGAGAAACAATATGAAATGGAATATGAATGTAAAAGATATAACAACAATAGGAATATGTGTTGCTATAGCAGTTGTATTAGGTAAATTATTAGCGGTACTTCATAGAATAATGCCTTTTTCAAGAGGAGTTATTAATGCTCCCTTTTATAGTTTTCTTATAGCATTAATTCTATATAGAGTTAGAAAACCTGGCGCAATGACATTATTTGCATTGGGATATGGTATTATAATGGCTAGAATATCAATATTTAGTACTATATCAATAATAATAGGTGGAGTCTTAGCTGATATTATAACTCTTATATTTGTAAAAAAATATGATTCTAATGTAAAAATAGCTTTATGTGCTCCCCTATATTCAGTAGGTGGGATTATAGGTACATTTTTTACCGTCACATTTTTAGTAAAAAGTCCTTTATATAGTTTCGAAGGACCATTAGCACTATTAATAAGCGCAATTACAGTTTATATAGCTGGATTATTTGGATCATTTTTTGCTATGAAAATATTCCAAAAGAGGTTATTTATTAATGATAAAAAAATTGGAAGTGGAATTTAACTCAAATATACATAATAGAAATTTTACAGATAGGAAATATACTTTAACTCATTCGGATGAGACTGGACAACGATATCTATTTATTGGGAAAGAATTTGCTGAAGATAAATATAATAAATTAAAGGATGAAGTATTAGGAGAATGGGTTAAAGCATATACGGAATTTGAGCTACATATAATGTGCACTTTATATTCTGAACATAGTTCTCTTACAATAGAAGATAGATATGAAAAATTTAAACAGCATATGCCAAGAGCAATTACAGCGATTATAAATGGAGATAAGGAATATATAATAGAAAATAATCTTTTAGATTATAATGTGTATGTACATTTTCTATCTGATATGATGCCTAGTAAAGAGTACTACGGTAAAGTAAGTGATTATATAGTGCCAACAAGAAGCAGAAAATAGTTTTCTGCTTCTTGTTGTATGTAAGATTACTTGTACTATACAGAATTGCGCTAGAATTTTGACATTAACCTAAAAAAAGAGTAGAATATAGTATAAATATACAAAAAAGTGATTACATAAAGATTTGGAGTTGATGAAATTGAGTAGTTTAGCAGTTCAAAATTATTTAGACGATAGGAACCTTCCACACAAAATAATGTATTTAGATGAAAGCAGTGCTACAGTAGATTTAGCTGCCAAAGCTATTGGAATAGAACCAGCAATGATTGCAAAAACATTAGCCTTTAGGCTAAAAGATAGAGATATTGTTGTGGTAACCTGTGGTACGGCTAGAATTGATAATAAGAAATATAAACAAACCTTTGGATGTAAAGCCAAAATGATGAATTTTGATGAAACATTAGAGTTAACAGGACATCCTGTAGGTGGAGTGTGTCCTTTTGGATTGCCAGAGGACATAGAAATATATATGGACGAATCACTTAAGAAATTTGAAGTTGTTTATCCAGCAGCAGGAAGTACAAATTCAGCCATAAAAATGAATGTGGAAGAAATGTATGAGATAACTGGGGCTGAGTGGGTGGATGTTTGTTAGAGAGTAAGCTAATGTAGCTGATGAAGATCAATATACTAAAATTGTAAAGTACTATGGGGGAATATGTATGAGTGAGAAAGTTTATAACAAGCTTGTTAGAGATAATATTCCTAATATAATAGAAGCTACTAATAAAAACTGTGAAATTGAAATTGTAGAGGGAGAAGAACTAGAAAAACTATTGAATGAAAAACTACAGGAAGAGGTTAATGAATACCTTGAAAGTAATGATATAGAAGAGCTTGCAGATATATTAGAAGTAGTGCATGGTATTTTAAATGCTAGAGATATAGGGATTGATGAATTGGAAGTTGTAAGAGTCAAGAAGAAAGAAGAACGAGGGGGATTTTATAAAGGGATTAGGCTTTTAAAAGTTTATTGATTAGTGCGTAATTTTAACGGAGTGGGGGACTGCTCTGTTTTTTTTATAAATGAATTATTTTAACTATGTCGGAATTTGCGGATGATTTTTGAAGGAAATTGTCGTATTCCCTAGAAATTAGTATAAGAGACCTATTGTACTAAATTGAATTTAAGTTTATAGGTTTATAAATAATCATTAAGCAATAGCTATTTACAAGAAATTTATATTTAAGGGAGGTGAAGAAATGAAGGTATATGAATTAAAATTAAAAGTCTTCCTTTTAAAAAATATTGACAGTAAAAATGCACTAGAAAAAATAAGTGAATTAATCGATAAATCATTAAGCAAAAATCCAGAACTCTATGAATTTCACAAAAAAAATCAGTTTAAAAATTATTGCTTTAATTCTTTATATAATTTAGAGCAGGATGGAGTTTATAAAGAGGGTAGTATATACTCTGTAATAATTAGAACAACAGATGAAAAACTATCGCAATCTTTTAAAAAAAATCTTGTAAATGAATACACTCAATACATAAAGGCATTAACATTTGAAAATAAAATAATACCTAAAAAGCACATAGAGAAAATATATAGTATTACACCTTTAGTTGTAAAAACAGACAATGGGTACTGGAGACAAGAACTATCTTTAGAAGCTTATGAACAAAGAATAACAGCAAATATAATAAAAAAATACAACGCCTATTTCAACACTAAGTTAGACGAAAATTTTGAAATATTTAACATGATTGAATTTAATAATAGAAAGCCTATAGCAACGCCATATAAGAATGTTTCTTTGCTTGGAGATAAACTAACATTTTATATTGCAGATAATGAAACAGCACAAAAATTAGCATATTTTGTTCTTGGAGCAGGAGTTGGAGAAATGAACTCAAGAGGTTTTGGTTTTATAAACTATAGGACGATTTAAATAGGAGGTGATAACTTGCTAAAGGATGTTATTAAAACCTTTGAGAAGGAATATAAAAAGCGTGGAGAAGAATATATTACTGATGCTCATATTCCTACCGATGGAGAATACATTATAGTTTTACCTAAAGATGGTGGATTTGAAATATTAGACACTATACATATTAAACAGGATAAAAAAACTAGAGAGATAGAAAGAACTAGTCCGCATTTTGATTTTGTACAGCAGGCGGATTATATGAGCAGATATTTAGAGTCTAATAAAGCTATAAGTGATAAAAACATACATAGTAATAATTATTTAACCTTTTTTGTAAAAAAAGAAAATCTTCATAATGGAAAGATAAACTATAAAGTTATATCAGATTACTATGAAGTATTTAAAAACCCATTTAAAAAATATAATAAACCACAGCAAAAAGAAGCTTATGAAAATATTGAAGCTAAGAATGGTAAATCTGATATAGATGAAATCGGAAGAATAGAAGAATGGATTAAAAGTAATATATATACTATTTCTACAGGGAACGATAAAAGCTATTTAAAGATATTTTTTAAATATGACATTAACAAATACAGAAAAGAAAGTGAAAAATACATATTGACAAATATCTATAATAGTGCTGATTATAATACTATTATAAACGATGAAATTTTCGGACTACCTAATGATAATATGGGACTAAATTCTAAAAAACCTTATCTAGAAAATAAAAGCAGAAAAAGCAAAATTCCTTATTTCTTATCACAAGACGAAGTATTAATGCAAAAAAAATTCTTTGATTATCTAATGAACCAAGCTACTGCTGGAAAAACCAATATCTATACCAATGATGAAAAAATAATACCCAAAACTAATGATGAATTGATAGAATCAGATTTTAAAGGATATTTTTTAAGAGTCAAAAAAGGGATGGAAGTAGAAATACTCGACTTTGACACTATAGGCCTATATAGCTGCAATATAAGACCTTTTGATTTAATGAATGTTATAAGACTTGAAAAGTCTAAACTAGAATATAAAAAAACATATAAATTAGATGATTTAAAAAATATTATCAATGAAGTATTTTTTAGTAGATTCTTAACCTCAAATTATTTTACAGAGCCAAAAGACATAAAAATTTATGACCCTGCATTAAAAAGAAATTTATTACTGGCTAGAACTACACTATTTGCTTGGTTTTATAAGGGTGTAGACAATAACGTATGGAAAATCCTAAAACAAATTAGTTTAGATTTAATAAAAGGCTCTATAAACAAAGGATATTTAACAAAGGCAAGTGAACAGTTTAACTTAAGTTTTTCATTAAAAAACTATTTTGAGGAAGGTGAAGATATGCCAGATGTTTTAGTTGATATTAAAAATACTTTAAGAGAAAAAATAGGCAAAGATACTAAAGAAAATAAAGACAACAAAGAGAATAAGGGCAATAGAGACAATAAAGAAGATACTGGCTCGATAGAAAGTGACAAGGAATATTATTTTGCTGTAGGACAACTTAGTAGCTATTTTATATCCTTAAGCAAATCTAAAACAAAACCACACTCTTTAGCTAATCCAATTTTTAATGCGAAAACTGACGCTAGAATTAAAGAAGAGCTAAAAAAATTATTTAAAAAATATAACTATACTATTTATAGCAATAAGAAATTTAATAATCTATATGCTATGGTTGCATCTTATGAACCTGAAGGTAGGGTTATGGATGACTTGATTATAGCAGGGTATTTGCATAGTAATTTGGTATACGAAACATCTGACAATACGGACAAAACTGCTAAAGATAAAAAAGAAGAAAATACTAACAATGAGAATAAGGGGGATAAAGATTATGAATAAAAGGATATTTGGGGTATTGGGAATAGTATCTAGAATGAGCAACTGGAATGCAGATTTTTCTGGTTATCCTAAAACAACCTCTGATGGTAGTGTTTTTGGAAGCGATAAGGCTTTTAAGTACCCATTAAAAGTTATGTGGAATGAGCAAGGAGAAAAGGTATTATATATTAAATCCCTTAAACTGCAAGAAAATAAAAAGGGTGAAGTAGAAATTATACCAAGATCACTTAAGGAAAGATACGAATATATATTTGAAGTTGAAGACTTGAAGAAAGTAAAGAATCGTAAAATAGTTTTGACAAATCTATTTAGTGCTATAGATGTTAAAAATTTTGGTGCTACCTTTGCAGAGGAAGGAAATAACATATCTATTACAGGTGCAGTACAAATAGGGCAAGGATTTAACAAGTATGAAGATACAAATGCTGAAGAACAGCAGATACTATCTCCCTTTAGAGATGCTTCTGAAAAGTTAGAAAAGAAGAAAGACAAAGATGAAGAAAAAGAAGATGCTAAAGCAACAACTTTAGGAACTAAAATTATAAGTGACGAAGCACATTATTTTTATCCTTTTACTATTAATCCTACTGCATATGATGAATATAGGAAATTAGAAGTTACAGAAGGATATACAGAAAATGATTATATAAGATTTAAGGAAACTGCCCTAGTAGCTGCAACTTCATTTAGTACAAACGCAAAAATTGGCTGTGAAAATGAATTTGCTTTATTTGTAGAGACAGAAAAAGATTTATACCTGCCAGACTTATCTCAATACATAAAATTTAATAAGACTGAAGATAAAAATATTATTAATATAGAATGTGACGAGCTTATTAATGGTCTAAATAGTAAAATTAAAAATATAGAAATATATTATAATCCATACACTACTGTAATAAAAACAAAAATAGAAGGAGTTAAATACTTTAATATTTTTACTAAAGAAGAGGTGCAATAATGAATGTTTTAAAGTTTACTCTTAGTGGTAATACAGCTTTTTTTAAAAAGCCAGATGTTAATACTTACTTGTATTTTACATATGGACATATTCACAAAGTAGCTTTATTGGGAATTTTAGGAGCTATTATGGGGTATGGAGGCTATAATCAGCAAATTCAAGATGATACAGCAGTATATCCAGAGTTTTATGAAAAGCTTAAAAATATTAAAGTAGGTATTGTCCCTAAAAATCATAAAGGCTATATAACTAAAAAGGTGCAAATTTTTAATAATACAGTGGGGTATGCCAATAAAGATGGAAATCTTATTGTTAAAGAGCAGTGGCTAGAAAACCCAGAGTGGGATATATACGTATTGATTCAAGGGGATCTAGAAAGTCAATTAGCTAAAAGAATGCTAGATTTTAAATTTCAATATATTCCTTACCTAGGGAAAAATGATCATATTGCTAATATTATAGAAACACAAATTATCTATGATGTAGAAAAAATAAATGATGTAAATAGATTAGATAGTCTATTTGTAAAAGATTATTTTGAGTTATATCAAATTGAGCAAGATATATTTGAGGCTGACCCAGAAGAAAAATATGAACCTGTATATAAATATGAAGAAATGCTGCCAATAATCTTAGAGGAAACAACAAATAAATATGAGTTTCAGTCATTCATATATACTAATTCAAATCTAAAGATTATAAATAGTCCTACTGTATATAGATGTAACGAAAAATTAGTCTTTTTCTTTTAAAGTCGGGAGGGGACAACCCTCCTTTAATAAAATTAAGTTTAAAAATGCTTTCATTAGGTTTGATTTAACGATTGTATTATAGGAGTGTAATGCTGTTTAGTTTAGAAGTAAAGGGGAGATTATATGTATTTTGAAAAAGTAGAAAAATTTGATTTTGAAAAATTTATATTAAATCATAAAAAAATATACGCACATATTTGGGAAGATAGGAAAGAAACTTTACAAGAACATAGTGATTTGTCCACATATTATTTGCAGAAAATTATTAAAGTAAAGCAGTTAGATAATGTATTACATAACTTTCAAAATATTTTTCTAAAAGAGATAACAGATGAAGGCAAGTCTATTTATTGGGATATGTTTTACAATACAATTTGTATGCACGACTTAGGGAAAATTAATTGTAATTATCAATATCATAAAATGAGAAATGAAGAATTTAAAAATAAAAAAGGCTTAGAATGTAATAATACTAAACATTCTATGCTATCATCTTTAATTTATATAAACTATTATTTTAATATAATTAGAAACCATAGTAATAAAGAAGATAGAGCTATACTTTGTATGTTTATGTTATTAAATGCTTATGTTATATCTAAGCATCATGGAGCCCTTGATAAATTCTCTGAATTTGAAGAAAAGATGTTGGGCGATGGTGGAGAAGGACTCTACTTATATACAGATCAATTATGTATATTTGAGGAAGTTTATAATACACCTATACTATTTACTAAAGATAACAATATATTAGAAACACTTTTTAAAAATACTAAAAATATCTTAATTAATATGGAAAAAAGAGAAAAAGAAATTTCATTTTACATTTATATATACGAAAGGTTCTTAATCTCTCTTTTATTATCTTGTGATTACTATGCTACATCCCACTTTAAGAATCAAAAAGAAGTTACTAATTTTGGAGAAATAAATAATATTGAAAAATTTTATAAAATATATAAAGATACTGATATTTATAAAGGAATCCGAAAATATCAAGAAAAAGAATATGGTAAGATAAGTAATTTTGATAATATTAAAGATATTAATATTATGAGAAATGAACTATTTCTTGATGCAGAAAATACATTGCTAAAAAATATGGATAAGAATATCTTTTATCTAGAAGCACCTACTGGTAGTGGAAAAAGTAATGTGAGCTTTAATTTAGCTTTTAAGATGGTAGAAGAATTTCAGAATATAAACAAAATATTTTATATCTATCCTTTTAATACTCTTATTGAACAAAATATTAACACTTTAAATAAAATCTTTAAAAATAGTGAAGTAGAAAATGAAATTGCAGTAATTAATTCTATTGTACCTATAAAGACACAAATTAATTTAGATGATAATGAAGATAGTGATGTTATTAATAAAGAAAACAAAGATTATGTTACATCACTGCTTGATAGACAATTCCTACACTACCCAATAATTTTAACTACTCATGTCAGTATATTCAATTATTTTTTTGGTACTTCTAAAGAAAATTTATTTCCATTACCACAAATAGCCAATAGCGTAATTATATTAGATGAAATACAAAGCTACAGAAATGATATATGGAAAGAAATAATAACATTTTTAAAAAATTATTCAGAAATACTTAATATTAAGATTATTATAATGTCAGCTACATTGCCTAATTTAGATACACTTGTAGATACAGAAGTTAAAACCATAAATTTAATAGAAAATAGGCAAAAGTATTTTAATAATAGAATATTTAAAGACAGAGTTGAGTTAGATTTTTCACTGTTAGATGTAACAGAAGATGTATTGGATATTCTTTTAGATCATGTTGTAGAGAATTCTAAAAAGAAAGATATAAATATTTTAGTTGAATTTATAAAGAAAACAACTGCTATGGATTTTTTTAAGCGTTTAAATGAATATAGATTAAAAGGTGATGGAAAATTTAATAAGCAAATAAGACTTATAACGGGCGATGATAATAGTATTGAAAGAAATAAGATTATCGAAGAGATTAGACATAATAAAAATATTATTTTAGTAGCTACGCAAGTTATAGAGGCAGGAGTAGATATTGATATGGATATAGGTTACAAAGATATATCCATGCTTGATTCCGAAGAACAGTTTCTAGGAAGAATTAATCGTTCATGTAAGATGACTAATGGAGGAATTGTTTATTTTTTCAATTTAGATAATGCAGCAGCTGTATATTTAAAAGATATTAGAAAGGAAAAAAACATAACTGTTTTAGCAGACAATATAAGAGATATTTTGATAAATAAAGATTTTAGTACTTATTATGAATATGTATTAGATTATTTAAATAAACAATCTAAAAAAAATACAGATAAAAATTTTGATGAATTTATTGATGAATATATAAATAAGCTTAATTTTAAAGAAGTTGAAAAGAGAATGAAGCTTATTGATGAAGATTATGAATACAGTGTCTTTTTAAGTAGAAAAATTGAAATGCTAGATGGAACAATATTAGACGGTGGGGAAATTTGGGACGAGTATGTTGGGTTATTAGAAAATGGTAAGATGGAGTATTCTGAGAGAAAGGTTAAATTATCGGAAGTACAATCAAAATTAAATTATTTTATATATAAAGTTAAAAGAAATGACTTTATCCATGAAAAAAATATTGGAGATTTATACTATATATCAGATGGAGATGTATATTTTACAGATGGGAAGTTTGATAGAGAAAATTTTGACAAAGGTATAGGAGCTTTTGTATAGGAGGTATCTATGAAAGTTAATGGTACATTAATCAATTATTATTTTCATTGTAAAAGACAATGTTGGCTTCATGGCAATCGAATTAATTTAGAAGATAATAGTGAAGATGTAAAGATTGGAAAGTCAATTCATAAGATTAAAGAGGAAGAAAATAAGCAGTCAGAAATCAGCATTGATAATATTAAACTAGATAAGCTTACAAAAGATTATTTAACGGAAATTAAAAAATCAGATTCTGATATAGAAGCTGCTAAATGGCAACTATTGTTTTATCTAAAGGTATTAAAGGATAAAGGAATTGAAAGAAAAGGAAAACTTGAATTTGTAGAAAAAAATAAAAGTAAAAATACAATTATTATTGAACTAAATGAAGATAACACAATTGAATTAGAAGGAGTTATTAAAAATATTGAAGAGTTATTATTTAGTACAAATATACCAGATGTTGAAAATAAGCCTAAATGTAAAAAATGTGCTTATTTTGAATACTGCTATATATAGGAGGAGAATATGGGAAGCACGAGATATATTACATCTATGGGAGAATTAACAAGGAAAGATAATTCTCTATGTTTTAGGAAAAACAATAAGAATGTATATATTCCTATTGAAAATACAAAGGAAATTTATTGTATGTCTGAAGTTAGTATTAATACTAAGCTTTTAGACTTTATATCGCAGAACAATATAGTTATACATTTTTTTAATTATTATGAAGGCTATAGTGGGACTTTTTATCCTAAAGACAATTATAATAGTGGAAAAATGCTTATAAAACAGGTAGAAGCATATAACAACAAGAGAATGGTTTTAGCTAAGGCATTTGTCCAGGGGATTGCTGATAATATTTATGAGGTGTTATATCATTACTATAAGCATAATAAAAAAGAAACAAAAATAACTTTAGATTGGATAAAGAAAGATATGCCAAGAAAGTTAGACGAAGTAGATAATATTAAACAATTATTGCAAATTGAAGGCGAACTATGGCAAAGATTTTATGGAGAGTTTAAGCATATACTTCCAGAAGATTTTACTATGAATAGAAGAGTTAAGCGTCCACCAGATAATCCAATAAATGCACTTATTTCATTTGGAAATACATTGTTATATGGAAAAACAATAACTGCTATATATAATACCCATTTAAATCAAACCATAAGTTTTCTACATAAACCATCTGAAAGAAGATTTTCTTTAAGTTTAGATATAAGTGAAGCTTTTAAGCCTATTATTGTTTTCAAAACTATATTTGATTTAGTTAATAATAGGAGGCTACAGGTTGAAAAGCATTTTGACAAAAAACTTAATTATTGTTTATTAAATGAAGAAGGAAGAAAAATATTTATAACTGCCTTTGAGGAGAGAATGGAAAGTGTTTTTCTACATAGCAAACTTAATCGAAAAGTAACTTATAAGACAGCTATAAAATTGGATTGTTACAAGCTGATTAAATTTATATTAGAAGATAAAGAATTTAAACCTTTTAGTTTAAAGGAGAAGGCTTAAATGAAGTTAAATAAAAACTATAATTATAACTATGCATTTGTATTTTATGACGTAAATCAAAAACGAGTAAATAAAGTATTTAAGGTATGTAAAAAATACTTGTCTCATTTTCAAAAATCAGTATTTAGGGGAGAAACAACACCGTCAAAATTGTTATTACTAAAAAATGATTTAAATAAAATAATAGATGAAACTGAAGATTTTGTTTGTATTATAAAGTTAATGAATGATAATGTTTATGGGGAAGAAATATTAGGTAATAAACAAAATGATACGGGAGAAGACCTAATATTATAATAATTTTATAAATAAAACATAAATTTACCAAGCGTTTTTTGAAACAGTTTATTTTAATACAGACTTTACAATATATTCAGCCATATTATTATTGAATAATATATTTTATAAAAGCACTTGGTAAAAAAATTAAAAAATGTTGATATTATAACGTTTTTTAATATCTAATTAAATTAAGAATAGCTAAATTGGTATAATTGAACTATAACAAGAGTTGTATTTAAATAAAATAAGTACATCAGATTTATGAGTTAGTGTTTCAATTGAACTATAACAAGAGTTGTATTTAAATGTAATAATGTTAATATCATCAATCAAGATTTCTAATTGAACTATAACAAGAGTTGTATTTAAATCCGTTTTTCTGTGGGACTCTACAAGTTACATTAACGATTGAACTATAACAAGAGTTGTATTTAAATACGGAATTTAAATGTAAATGTTGAGCTGAAACTATAATTGAACTATAACAAGAGTTGTATTTAAATATAAATTTTTCTAATAATAAATCCAATTCTTTAGGATTGAACTATAACAAGAGTTGTATTTAAATTTTTTAATCATAAAGCTTATAGCTTCTTCATCAACTAATTGAACTATAACAAGAGTTGTATTTAAATTCGCATATTGGAGGATTTATAGGTTGTCCCATACAATTGAACTATAACAAGAGTTGTATTTAAATATATATAATATTTTATTGTTTGGCCATGCTCCGATTATTGAACTATAACAAGAGTTGTATTTAAATATATATAATATTTTATTGTTTGGCCATGCTCCGATTATTGAACTATAACAAGAGTTGTATTTAAATAGAAAAGACTAATACAATAGTAACTCCCTTAGATGTTATTGAACTATAACAAGAGTTGTATTTAAATTGTATACTCTGAGCAGTACCCAAAAGGTCAACTCCATTGAACTATAACAAGAGTTGTATTTAAATGACCTCCAAGAAATTTCTTGAATACGATCGTCATAATTGAACTATAACAAGAGTTGTATTTAAATGCCGATAGCCCTACCCGAAAGGGGGACAAATAAAATATTGAACTATAACAAGAGTTGTATTTAAATATTATTAGAATTTGGAGAAATTAAAAACTATACTCAATTGAACTATAACAAGAGTTGTATTTAAATTTGCTAAAGCAGACGAGGATCCAGTAACAGGTGAAGATTGAACTATAACAAGAGTTGTATTTAAATTACAAAAGCTGAAGAAGATAATATTCCGTTATTCATTGAACTATAACAAGAGTTGTATTTAAATTCCCAAGTCGCTACTACTTCTTCACCCCAAATAGGTAATTGAACTATAACAAGAGTTGTATTTAAATAAGTAGAGGTACATGACCCACCACCAGCTCCAGCAGATTGAACTATAACAAGAGTTGTATTTAAATCGTTCATTTATTTGCTTACGTTTTCTTTGCCATCTCATTGAACTATAACAAGAGTTGTATTTAAATGATTCTATTATAGTTATATGGTTTAAACTTCTTTGATTGAACTATAACAAGAGTTGTATTTAAATTTCGTAAAAATTCACTTAATGGTATTCCAATTAGATTGAACTATAACAAGAGTTGTATTTAAATGTATTAGCTATATTTTTATATGTGTAGTCTATTAAATTGAACTATAACAAGAGTTGTATTTAAATTTGGTCTTTTAGTTCTTGGGTTTGTTATGATTCTTATTGAACTATAACAAGAGTTGTATTTAAATGCGGAAAGGTTAAAGACCTTGTAAAAGCCACAAGATTGAACTATAACAAGAGTTGTATTTAAATATGTATACAGGAGAAGAAAAGGAGTGTAGTGATCCATTGAACTATAACAAGAGTTGTATTTAAATAAGTATCGTTCAATTAATTCTACTGCTTTTTGAATTATTGAACTATAACAAGAGTTGTATTTAAATACTATTTTAGATATTTTCTTGTTGTCCATTTCCAATTGAACTATAACAAGAGTTGTATTTAAATGGAGCAATAGGAGTATTTTCCTTGTTTCTTTATTTATTGAACTATAACAAGAGTTGTATTTAAATCTCCTAAACCCGAATTTCCTTATGCCTGTGCAAACACATTGAACTATAACAAGAGTTGTATTTAAATCCACCTAAAGAAGATTAATTTAGTTAAAGAAACTAATTGAACTATAACAAGAGTTGTATTTAAATAAAAGCCTATTTGGAACAATCCTAAAATCAATTTTATTGAACTATAACAAGAGTTGTATTTAAATTCAAAATATCTATTTTCTTTAAGATTGATGTTTGAATTGAACTATAACAAGAGTTGTATTTAAATGTAGATTGTAATATTTCAATCATTTTCCCTATAGATTGAACTATAACAAGAGTTGTATTTAAATAATGCAACATGGGACAAAATTATAAAAATGAATAAATTGAACTATAACAAGAGTTGTATTTAAATTGTTAGCTACAGTCTGGAATAATAAGGGTGAGTTGATTGAACTATAACAAGAGTTGTATTTAAATATAAGCTCTTCTAATTCTTGTCTACTTACATACTCCATTGAACTATAACAAGAGTTGTATTTAAATATGTCTTCTAATTCTTTAAGTAATTGCTCTTCTTCTATTGAACTATAACAAGAGTTGTATTTAAATACACCTTTATAATGTTTATTATAATTTTATAACATAATTGAACCATTAACGAAGTTTTATGAGAAATGATATAGGTAGGCAATTTAAAACAATAAAAAATCCACAATTATATCTAAAAGATATCTTTAAAGATTCCTTGTAAGGGGTGCTATAAGTAAAATTGGGATAATATCCTTAATCCATTACTAGTATTTTTTGAAGAAAGTTATAAAACCTTATCTATAAAATCTTATATAAATTAGTATGAGTGTGTAAATTAGAATTTTTCACATAATTTCCAATTGAATAGAATGTACACTTTTCATAGTAAAAATTATTGCCAAAATTATAAGACTTTATGTATATATAATCTTATAATTTTGGCAGACTAGAAACTAGAGTTATTGAGTTGTTATTTATGGATTCAATTAAGAAACTGTGATAACAAAATTTATTTTTCAGTATCATCGTATCCTAAAGCTATAAAATAATTTTTTATGATTTCTTCTAAACAATGAAGCTCAATTCCGTTTAATTTTGATAAGGATTTAGAAATATTATTAATATCAACTTGATTAATAACTCCCATCAATAAGTAGTCAGTGCTGACTTCTAAAGCTTTCGCAACTTTTATAATACTTTCTGCACGGAGATTTTTTCTTCCAGTTTCAACAGTAGAAAAAAATTGATGACTTAAATTAGACTTTTCAGCAGCTTGTTCCTGAGTATATCCAAGTTGTTTCCTCCTAAGCATTATTCGATCTCCAATGGTTTTAGATAAAGTCACTTCACTCAAAACAAACACCTCTTTCTTAATTTAGCCTATAAAAGAATTTTATCTATTATAGGCTAAAAATATAATTGCCATTAATTGCTTTTTTGCAACAAAAGGCTTAAAATTATGTTTGAGAGGTGAAGTTAAATGAAAGAAAGCAAAATAAAAGGTCAACATAATATAGATGATATAGAAAAAATAATAAATAAGTTACGGTTAAAACTAACTAGAACATATGAAACAAACGGACATACAGATGAAGTAGTTAAAATAAGTCAAGAATTAGACAAATATATTGTATTAGTACAGCAGGAATTATTAAAATTGGAAAATGCAAAAATAAAAGAGCATCCAAAACGATAAAAATATATTATTGACTATAGGATAGTATTCTAAAAGAACTGTTTGGTTGATTTTTTCAGACATATAAGGTTTCTTATCAAACAAATTAATAAAGGTGATAATATTAGTATAGAGGATGGAATTACAAAATCACCTATGATTAATCGAAATATAATGATGCGTAATGGTAAATTTAAGAACTATTATAGGAATTTCAAAGATAGAATTAACATTAAAAAATAAATCAATAATATATATTTATTTTTCCTACTCTCCCATCTCCAACAAAGATCTCTTAAACTGCTCATAACCCCTTACACCTGTTAATCTACCTTTTTCATTTATTATAAAGGTAGGAACACTTTCGACTTCGTAGTATTGAGATAAATCTATAGCATCAATTAAAATGTCATCAAATTTTCCTTCATCAATTTGTTTATTCATTTCTTTTATATCTAACCCAATTTTAGCTGCAATTTCGTTTAAAACTTCTTTATCTGCTAAATTTTTTATATCTACAAAATAGGCTTTAAAAGCTTCTTTAGAAAATTCATCGTATTTGCCTTGTGTCTTTGCATATTCACCTACTAGATGCGCTCTGTGGGTATTAAATTTCTTATCTTTATTTAAAAATTTAATGCCATATGGTTCTCCTAATTTTGCTAACATTTCAAAGGATTTTTCTACATAATCCTTAGGTAAGCTATCAAATAGATTTTCTCCTTCTAATGCAGCATTTGGTTTAAGTTCATATGGGTAGTAGTCGATGTTAAATTTAACTCCATCTTCTTTTAGCTTGTTGACTAGTCCTAGTCCAATATAGCAAAAAGGTCAAGCAAAGTCAGAAAATACCTTTATATTAAACATAAAATTACCTCCTAGGGTATATTTAATATAATTATACCCAAGTAATAAAAATTAACACTTCAACAGTATTTTGTGCAGTTAATATTTGGCTAGATAGGTGAATATCTATTAGATAACATGAAATGAATTTAATCAGCAAAAGCAGCTAATAATATAATATGACATGCTCCATTAATTATTTTTTTATATATGCTAAGTTGTAGTTTATAAAGTCAAATAAAATTTTAAAATACAAATAAGGTGATCTTAAATATGAACAAAAAGGATTTTTTAAACAACACCATTAATATAGATTATATATTAGATAAAATTATAGATATATCTATTTTGGAGCAACCTTTTGATGATGATTTAATAGAAGCAATTAGTATAAACAAAGAGCAGTTTGAAAATTTAGATCAAGATAAGCTTAAGTATTTATTCGAAAAAATCTTAATGTCACAAAAACCAAGCTTTGGTATTAGGTTACTAGAGGAAGTAAACCTATTAGGAATTTTTATACCAGAGCTTCAAAAATGTGTAGGTTTTAATCAAAGAAATCCTTACCATAATTATGATGTTTTTGATCATATACTGAAGGTTTTAGATAATACACCTTTAGATTTAACATTACGCTGGGCGGCGTTACTCCATGATATAGCAAAACCTCTAACGTTTTTTCTTGATAAAAATGGAAAAGGAAGATTTTTTGGACATGATATAAAAGGTGCCCAAGTAGCAAGAAAAATTTTGGGTAGATTAGGGTACCAAGAAGAATTTATAAAAGCTGTGGCTGCACTAATAGAGACCCATATGTCTAGGTATAATATTATGAAGGAAAAAGGTATAAAAAAATTAATAGATAAAGTTGGAGAGGAAAACATAGAAAAACTATTTCAGCTTCAAAGAGCAGATATTAAAGGCAAAAGAGAGCCTTATGATTTTACTAATATTGAATTTATAGAGAATATGACAAAAAAATTTATAAGTAGCAAAGAATAGTGAAATTATTAGGCATAAAAACAACATAACTGCTTATCCTATATATTAACAGGTTGTTAAAATTAAAATTTAGCCTGTAACCTATACATCTAATAAGATAGCTAAAACCTGATAAACTGCAGGAGGTGAAGCATTAATGGAAACTAAACGTATTACAGTGAAATGTGGAGTTGATACATGTAACTTCTATGAAAACAACTATTGCTATGCTAACTCTATAGAGGTAAATCCTCAAGGAACTGATAAGTCAAGAACAAGTGACGAAACACAATGTACTACTTTTATACCTGGAAAATAACTAAATATAAACTAAAAAAATATTTTTTATCTAAATAAGATTTTTATCTAAATAAGAGAAGAAATCACCTGAATAAGGGAACAAACTAAACATCCTCTCATCTAAAAATGTAAGAATTAAAATTTTAGATGGAAGGATGTTTTTTATGAAAAATAATTTACTTAGAAATACAATTAAGGAAGGTGAAAAATTAACAACTGGAAAATACACTGCTGAAATTAAAGTAATAGTTATAGAAGATGACGATGAAAAAAATCGATGAAAATCAATTAAAGTCAAAAATAGAGTTTAATGTATTAAAGATTTAAAAAAGGAAAAAATTTTTAAAAGTTTTTCTGTTAATTGTTGACAGTTTTTAAATTAGGTGTTATTATACAAGAGTAAGTAATTACAGAATACGAATTTTGGAGGATTTAATTAATGAAAACAGGTATAGTAAAATGGTTTAACAACGAAAAAGGATTTGGATTTATCTCTGTACAAGGAGAAGAAGATGTATTCGTACATTTCTCAGCTATTACAGGAGACGGTTTCAAAAGCTTAGAAGAAGGTCAAGAAGTACAATTCGAAGTAGTATCAGGTGCTAGAGGACCTCAAGCTGCTAACGTAGCTAGAATATAATAGAATATAAGTAATTAATATTTTATATATATAGACTACAAAAAAAACCCTGATTATATCAGGGTTTTTTTGTTGATAATTTTTTACAAAAACATCAGATAATGTTGACAATAAGAAATGAATTAGTTAGTATTATAATGATAAGCTATAAGTCTATATTTTTTAAACATCCTATGATGATATGGATGTTTTTTTATAGTTTTTTTTATAGTTTAACAAAGTATATTTTGGTATACTATAAAAAACAGGGGTTGAAATAAAAATATTTCTATTACCTATATAGGATTATTACTTAATTAACAATGCTTAAGCTTTACAAAATATAATAAAAGTTAATAGAGGAGGATCATTAATGAGTTCAGAAATTATAAAAAAAGAAAATACTAAAGTGACATTAAAAGTAGTTGTAGAGGCTGCACAATTTGAAGAGGCTATTAATAAAGCTTATAACAAGATGAAATCTAGATTTAATATTCAAGGATTTAGAAAAGGAAAAGCACCAAAAAAGATTGTTGAAAGATATTATGGTGTAGAGGTTTTTTATGAAGAAGCTTTTAATATAGCTTTTCCAGCAGCTTACGAGGCAGCTTTAAAAGAGCACAATATTGATCCTGTAGACCATCCAGAAATTGATATCGAAGATATTAAAGCAAATGAAGATGTTGTATTTACAGCTGTTGTAGAAGTTATGCCTGAGTTTGAAGTTAAAGACTACAAAGGTATAGAAGTAGAGAAAAAAGAGTATAATGTACAAGAAGAGGATATTCAAAAAGAGCTAGATGCCCTAGTAGAAAAAAATGCTAGAATGATTGCCGTAGAAGATAGAGCAGTAAAAGAACAAGATATGGTTATTATCGACTATAAAGGAATGGTTGATGGAGTAGCATTTGAAGGTGGCACTGCTGAAAGACAAAGTCTTACAATTGGATCAGGCCAATTTATACCTGGTTTTGAAGAACAATTAGTTGGTAAAAATATTGGAGATGAAGTAGAAGTAAAGGTAACATTCCCAGAAGAGTATCATGCTGAAGAGTTAGCAGGACAAGATGCAATTTTTGAAGTAAAAATTCATGAAATTAAAGAGAAAGAACTTCCTGTATTAGATGATGAATTTGCAAAAGATGCTTCTGAATTCGATACATTAGAGGAATTAAAAAATGATATAAAAAACAGCCTAGAAGAAAATGCAAAAAATAGAGCTGAGCAAGATCTAAGAAATAGCGTTATAGAAGCTATAGCTAGCAAGGTTGATATTGAAATACCAAAGGCAGTAATCCAAAGACAAATCGATAATATGCTAGCAGATTTTGACTATCGTCTACAATACCAAGGATTGAACTTACAATATTACTTCCAATTAACAGGTACTAAAGAAGAGGATCTAAGAGATCAAATGAGAGCCGATGCTACTCAAACAGTTAAAAATGAATTAGTGTTAGAACAAATTGGAAAGTACGAAAATATTGTAGCTACAGATGAAGAGTTAAATGAACAATTAGAAAAAATGGCAGCACAATATAATCAAGAGTTGGAAAAATTAAAATCTAATTTAAGAGATCAAGATTTAAACTCTATTAAAGAGGGTATTGTTATCAGAAAGACTATTGATTTCTTAGTAGAAAATGCTAAAATAGCTTAATTAAAGATATTAAAGAAATACAGATTGGGAGGAGACCAAAATGGCATTAGTTCCTGTTGTTGTAGAGCAAACTAATAGAGGAGAAAGATCCTACGATATTTATTCTAGATTATTAAATGAAAGGATTATTTTCTTAAGTGATGAAGTAAATGATGTTACTGCTAGCTTAGTAGTAGCTCAATTACTATTTCTAGAAGGAGAGGATCCAGATAAGGATATTCAAATATATATTAACAGTCCAGGGGGATCAATTACTGCTGGTATGGCTATATACGATACTATGAACTACATTAAGTGTGATGTATCTACTATTTGTATTGGTATGGCTGCAAGTATGGGAGCTTTTCTTTTAGCAGCTGGGAAAAAGGGTAAGCGTTTTGCACTGCCAAATGCAGAAATTATGATCCATCAGCCTCTAGGAGGAACAAGAGGTCAGGCAGAAGATATTCGTATTCATGCAGAGCGAATTCTAAAAATGAGAGACACTATAAATAAAATACTAGCTGAAAGAACAGGTCAACCATTAGAGAGAATACAAAGAGATACAGATAGAGATTTCTTTATGGAGGCAAATGAAGCAAAGGAATATGGTTTAATCGATGAAGTTATTACCGCGAAGAAATAATCGGAAATTGAAAGAGGTGTAAAGATGTCTAGATTTGATGAGAAGAAGCAGCTAAAGTGCTCCTTTTGCGGTAAGTCCCAAGACCAGGTAAGACGACTTATTGCTGGTCCGAATGTTTATATTTGCGATGAATGTATTGAGTTATGCCAAGAAATCATTCAAGAAGAATTTGATGAAAATATAGAAATTGATTTAATGGATTTGCCAAAACCAAACGAAATAAAAGATACATTAGATCAATATGTAATTGGACAGGAACAGGCTAAAAAAGCTTTAGCTGTAGCTGTCTACAATCATTACAAGCGAATCAATGTTGAAGATGTTAAGGGTGAAGATGTTGAACTTCAAAAAAGTAATATTTTAATGTTAGGACCTACTGGTTCTGGTAAAACTCTTCTAGCACAAACATTAGCTAGAATAATAAATGTTCCATTTGCTATTGCAGATGCTACTTCTCTAACAGAAGCTGGATATGTAGGTGAAGATGTTGAAAACATTTTACTTAAACTTATCCAAGCAGCAGACTACGATATCGAAAGAGCAGAAAAAGGTATTATTTATATAGATGAAGTGGATAAGATTGCTCGAAAATCTGAAAATCCTTCTATTACTAGAGATGTAAGTGGAGAAGGTGTGCAACAAGCATTACTTAAAATATTAGAAGGAACAGTAGCGAGTGTACCACCACAGGGTGGTAGAAAACATCCGCATCAAGAGTTTATTCAAATAGATACTACTAATATTTTATTTATTGTTGGTGGAGCTTTTGATGGTGTAGAGTCAATTATTCAAAAACGTACTGGTAAAAAATCTATGGGCTTTGGTGCAGAAATTGAAAGTAAGCAAGTAATAGATTTAGGAGCTCTACTAAAACAAATTCAGCCTGAAGACCTATTAAAGTTTGGACTTATTCCAGAGTTTGTTGGTAGATTACCAGTAGTCGTAACATTGGACCAATTAGATGAGGAAGCTTTAGTCAAAATTTTGACAGAGCCTAAAAATGCCCTTGCTAAACAGTATAAAAGACTATTTGAAATTGATGGGGTAATATTAGAACTAGAAGATGCAGCCCTTAAGCTAATAGCTAAAAAAGCTATTGAGAGGAAGACTGGCGCCAGAGGATTAAGAGGTATTATAGAAGGTATAATGATGGATATTATGTATGAAATTCCATCTAGAGATGATATTGATAAGGTTATCATTACAGAAGATACTATTGTTAATGGTAGTGAGCCAACAATTATTTTAAAGACATTGGATAAAACCAATTTAGATAAAAAGAATTCTAAAGAATCTGCATCATAGAAAAATGTCTCAACTTAAGTTGAGACATTTTTAATTTTGTAAGGTTATAAAAAGATATTGGGTGCACATACTACTAGTGAAGAGAAAAGGAAAGGAGGGTTTATTTTGCCCAATGTCTTTTTTTTGGTACAATTCTTTTTTGCAATAATTATAGGGCTCTATTTTTTGAGTCTATTAAAAAGTCAGCAGGGGAATAAGAGTGCCATAGAAAAAGAATCAAAAAAAGAAATGAATTATTTAAGGGAAATGCGAGAACGCTCGTTAACAATCCCTTTATCTGAATACACAAGACCAGAATCCTTAGAAGATATAGTGGGACAAGAGGATGGATTAAAGGTATTAAGAGCTGCACTTTGTAGTTCAAATCCACATCATGTTTTAATCTACGGACCACCTGGAGTAGGCAAGACAGCGGCGGCCAGAGTAGTGTTGGAAGAAGCTAAAAAAAGCAAACTATCTCCTTTTAATAGCGACTCTAGGTTTATTGAGATGGATGCTACTACATTACGCTTTGATGAAAGAGGAATAGCAGATCCATTGATGGGATCTGTACACGATCCTATTTATCAAGGTGCTGGTCAAATGGGGCAGGCAGGTATACCTCAGCCAAAGCCTGGAGCAGTAACAAAAGCCCATGGTGGAGTTTTATTTTTAGATGAGATTGGAGAGTTACATCCAGTACAAATGAACAAGCTACTTAAGGTTTTAGAAGATAGAAAGGTTTTTTTAGAAAGCTCATACTATAATTCCCAAGATAAGAATATCCCAGAATATATACATGAAATATTTCAAAAGGGGTTACCAGCAGATTTTAGATTGATTGGTGCAACTACGAAAACATCATCTGATATACCCCCAGCCTTAAGATCTAGATGTGTTGAGGTTTATTTTAGGCCTCTCTTACCAGAGGAAATAGGGCTAATTGCTAACAATGCTTGTAAAAAAAGTAATTTAGAGATTGAAGAAAGAGCTATAGAAGAAATAAAAAAATATGCTTCAAACGGTAGAGAAGCGATAAATATGATACAAATAACTGGGGGGTTAGCGCTTACACAGGATAGACGTAAAATTACATTAGAGGATATTGAGTGGGTTGTTGAAAGTGGATATTATTCCCCGAGACCAGACAAGAAAGTAGGCGAAACACCATCTGTTGGTTATGTCAATGGATTGGCTGTATTTGGACCTCAAATGGGTACAATGATAGAAATAGAAGCATCTGCTATAAAGGTTCCTATTGATGGTAATGGAAGAATTATTGTA
Organism: Alkaliphilus flagellatus; assembly: GCF_018919215.1. Classification (NCBI taxonomy): domain Bacteria; kingdom Bacillati; phylum Bacillota; class Clostridia; order Peptostreptococcales; family Natronincolaceae; genus Alkaliphilus; species Alkaliphilus flagellatus. The sequence goes on along the minus strand of NZ_JAHLQK010000004.1, from coordinate 441,374 downwards.
ACAGGAATTGTAGATGGAGAGGAAACAAATTTACCTGGAAGAACGTTGAAAAGAAAAAGTACAGCTTCAGATTCTGTAGATAATGTATTAACAGTAATTAGAAAGTTTTTAGATGTCAATCCAAGAAACTACGATATTCATTTAAATTTTCCTGGCGGTGTACCAATAGATGGGCCTTCTGCAGGAATTACAATAGCTACTGCAATATATTCTGCTATTGCAGAAAAGGTAATTGATAATAAAGTTGCTATGACAGGAGAAATATCTATTAGAGGAAATGTAAAGCCTGTTGGAGGAATACCAGCTAAAATAGAAGCTGCAAAGAGGGCCGGATGCACGAGAGTTTTAATTCCAAAGGATAATTATCAGGATAGGTTTAAGGCATTAAATATAGAAGTAATTCCCGTAGAAAGCATAAGTGAAGTTATAGAATTAGCTATATACAAAGAAGAAACTAAGGATAAAAATAGAGATGGAAATATATCGGAGACACTTCCTTTTGTTGCCGCTTTAGGAAATGAAAATTTAATTAATAAATAGTATAAATAGAAAAATAGCACGATGCAAATGCAACGTGCTATGCTCTATTTTAGTCTATGATATAGCATTAGACGACTTTTATAGCAATTCATCTAATCTTTGTTTATCAAAACCAACAATTGCTTCGTCATCTACCATTACTACTGGTACTCCCATAAAACCTTTAGACATAAGTTCTTTTCTGTATTCTGGACTTTTAGATACGTTTTTTTCGGTATACTCAATACCTTTAGAAGTTAAATAGTCCTTTGTGGTAAAGCAATGTGGGCAAGTATTACTTGTATAAACAACAACTTTTTTATCCATTTATGATATTCCTCCTCGGCTATGTTATAAATAAATGTTCACATTTATTATATACCGCACTAATGGAATAATAAACAATAAATATTAAAGAGAATAGTAGATTAGATAGAAGGTTTATTCTATTTGTATTGTATTATTTTGATATATTCACTTGAATTGGGGTAAAATATTGAAAAAAGATAAGTGAAAGGATATAATATTAATCAACTGCGATAAAATAAAAATGTAAGTTATATATTAAATTAATATACTACACTGCACAATTATAATATAGGACATAGTGAGGAGATGGTAATATGGAACTAAACGAAAATAGTACGACAATACGTAAATTGCCTTTAATCCCTTTGCGTGGTATAACTGTTTTTCCATATATGGTACTGCATTTTGATGTAGGTAGGGAGGCTTCTATTAATGCTTTAGAGGAGGCAATGGTTAATGATCAATTGATCTTTTTGGCTTCTCAAAAGGATGCAGAGATAGAAGAGCCTACACCAGATGATTTTTATAATGTAGGTACAATTTCAAAAATAAAGCAGATGCTTAAGCTTCCTGGAGATACTATTAGAGTGTTAGTTGAAGGAATTTCAAGGGCAAAAATAGTTAATATGATGCAAGAAGATCCTTATTTCGTTGTTGAAGTAGAAGAACAAAATCATCAGCGAGAAATAATTAAGGATAAAGAGATTGATGCCTTAATGCGTGGGGTTATGGATTCCTTTGAGAATTACATAGAGGTTAGTAACAAAGTTTCTCCAGAAATTTTAATAAATATATCTGAAATAGATATGCCTGGTAGGCTTGCGGATACTATAGCCTCAAATGTTATATTAAAGCCTGTTGATAGACAAGAGGTATTAGAAGCCTTTGATCCAAAAATTAGATTAGAAACTTTATATCGTATTTTATTAGAAGAAATAGAAATTTTGGAGATCGAGCAAAATATAAGCAATAGAGTTAAAAAGCAAATTAATAAAGTGCAAAAAGAATATTATTTAAGGGAACAGTTAAAGGCAATACAAAAAGAATTAGGAGAAGATGAAGACTTAGTAGAAGAGGTAGATGAATATAAACAACAACTTGAAAAACTAAAACTACCTAAAGAAATAAACGAAAAGGTTGAAAGGGAAATAGATAGATTAACTAGGCTTTCCCCATCTTCTGCTGAAACTGGAGTTATAAGAAATTACATAGATTGGACTTTAAATTTACCTTGGCATAAAGAAACAAAGGATAGGCTTGATTTGAAAAAATCTGCTGAAATTTTAGATGAGGATCATTATGGATTGGAAAAAGTAAAAGAAAGGATATTAGAATACTTAGCTATTCGTCAGCTTTCTAAAACTATGAAAGGTCCAATCTTATGTCTTGTTGGGCCTCCAGGGGTTGGTAAAACATCTATTGCAAAGTCAATAGCAAAATCTTTAAACAGAAAGTTTGTAAGAATGTCTCTAGGTGGGGTAAGAGATGAGGCTGAAATTAGAGGTCATAGAAGAACTTACATAGGTGCTATACCTGGTAGAATCATTTCATCTATTAGACAATCAGGAAGTAAAAATCCAGTATTTCTATTTGATGAGATTGATAAATTAGCCAGTGATTTTAGAGGAGATCCTGCCTCTGCGCTACTAGAAGTTTTAGATCCAGAACAAAACCACGATTTTACAGATCATTACTTAGAGCTTCCTTTTAATCTTTCTAAGGTAATGTTTATTACTACTGCTAACAGCTTAGATACTATACCAAGACCTTTATTAGATCGTATGGAGGTAATTAGAATTGCTGGATATACAGAGGAAGAAAAGCTTAAGATTGCGCAAAAATATTTGCTTCCAAAACAAATTAAAGATCATGGATTAAAGCCAGAAAATCTACAGGTTTCTGAAAAAGCTATAAGAGATGTTATTAATTATTATACTAGAGAATCAGGTGTTAGAAACCTTGAAAGACAACTGGCTAATTTATGCCGTAAATCTGTAAAACGTATTGTTGAAGAAAAAATTACAGCTATTCGTATTGCGCCAAATAACCTAAAAAAATATTTAGGCAACCCTATTTATAGATATGAAATGGCAAACTTAAAAGATGAAGTAGGTATTGTAAGAGGTCTTGCTTGGACTCAAGTCGGTGGGGATACTCTATCCATTGAAGTTACTCCTATGAAAGGTGATGGCAAGCTTGTACTTACTGGACAGCTTGGTGACGTTATGAAGGAATCTGCAAGGGCGGGTATAAGTTATATACGCTCAAAAGTAGAGGATTATAAAATAAATCCAGATTTTCATAAAAATTTAGACATACATATTCATATACCAGAGGGAGCTATTCCAAAGGATGGGCCTTCAGCTGGTATAACTATGGCTACTGCTGTAATATCTGCATTAACTAATACTCCTATATATAAAGATATTGCAATGACTGGGGAAATTACACTAAGAGGTAGGGTTTTAGCTATAGGTGGAGTTAAAGAAAAGGTGCTTGCAGCTAATAGAGCAGGTATAAAGAAAATTATTTTACCATTAGATAATAAAAGAGATTTAGAAGATATACCAGATAACGTAAAACGTAAGCTCGATTTCGTCTTTGCAGAATATATGGATGAGGTGCTAGAGCATGCATTAAAAAGGGGCGAAACAGATGAAAGTAATTAGTTCGGAAATAGTTATGAGTGCAGTGTCTCCGAAACAATATCCAGAAGACGGAAGACCAGAAATTGCTTTAGCTGGTAGATCAAATGTAGGTAAATCATCTACAATAAATACTATTCTTAATAGAAGAAAGCTTGCTAGGGTAAGTTCTTCGCCTGGAAAGACACGTACTATTAATTTTTATTTAATTAATGAAGAGTTTTATTTAGTAGACCTGCCTGGTTACGGATATGCTAAAGTATCTAAAAATGAAAAGGCAACTTGGGGTAAGATGATGGAAACATATTTAAGCAGCAGAAAAAATCTATATGAGGTGGTGCTTCTAGTAGATATTCGTCATGAGCCAACAAATGATGATAAGATGATGTATGACTGGATAAAGCACTACGGATATGGGTCAATAGTTGTTGCTACAAAATCCGACAAAATATCTAAAGGTGCTTACCAAAAGCATTTTAAGGTTATTCGAGAAAAACTTGGAATGTCTCCGGAAGATAAAATAATACCAATATCTTCTCTCAAAAGAGAAGGGATAGATAAGTTATGGGGTAATCTAGAGGATCTATTTATGGCTAATGATTTACCTATAACAATGGAAGAAGCTCCAGAGTAGTTAGCTACTCTGAAGCTTCTTTTTATTATCCTTTGATGACAGTACTGTTTTCCAATCTAACTCAGAAACAATCATACCAATTAATATTAAAATACTACCTAAAATAGCACGTCTTGTTAATAGTTCACCAGCTACAAAATATGCAAAAATTGCTGAGAAAACAGGTTCTCCTGAATAAATAAGGGCAGTATGTGTAGGAGATGTAAACTTTTGCATAACATTTTGAATAATAAAAGCTCCTGAAGTACAAAGTACAGAAAGAACAAAAATAGTTGCCCATATTTCTAATCCCTTAGGTAATATAGGTTTTTCTGTAGCAAAGCTGAAAAACAAGCTTAATATACCTACTACTCCAATCTGGATTATAGCCATTGCAATAGAGTCGACCTTAACGGTATATTTACCTACTGTAATAATGTGTAATGCAAACATAAGAGCTGAAATCAAAGTATATAAATCTCCAATATTTAGTGCTAGAGATGAATCTAGTGTTAAAAAGCCTAGTCCGATTATGGCAAATACAACACCTATAACTGCAGATTTATGAGGTTTGACCTTTAACAAAAATGCTGACAAAATAGGCACTATAACTACAGAAAATCCAGTGATAAATCCGGATTTAGATGCACTAGTGTAATTAAGACCTACTGTTTGAAAAGCATAGCTTGTAAATAAAATAGCACCTATTAATATACCATATTTTATAGTATCTTTATCTAAATTAATTAGATTTTTATAAAATATAATTGCAGATATAAGTGCTGCTAATAAAAAACGTATAGCTAAAAAATTATAAGTCGATAAATGATCTAAAGAATTTTTAGATAGAACAAAAGAAGATCCCCAAATTACTGTAACGGCCAGTAATGATAGGTCTGCCTTTAGTTGCTTTGACATATATACATACCCCTCTCTTAAGCAAATAGATTAGTAAAAGATCCCTCTTATAATTGTACAATATTTTTTGAATAATAGAAATCTTTCTTTTTACTTAGCGACTAAGATTTAAGTAGACAAACCTAATATTAATTATATTATTTTCATAGATTCTGTTTTTAAATAGCGACTATGCTAAGAAAATCCATCTATTATCATATAGCTTTCTCCTAAAATTTTATATATTAAAATGGCATATTATGCAGGATTATTGTAAAAATAACTATTCAATTGTTTTACATAACCTACTACCTATAAATAATAAAGGAAGGACAATTGTCCTTCCTTTATTATTTATATTTTATGTATTTTTAATTATTCTTCTGGCTCGAACATATCTTTGCTAACGCCACAAACTGGACATACCCAATCCTCTGGGATATCTTCAAAAGCTGTTCCTGGAGCTACTCCTCCATCAGGATCTCCTAACTCTGGATCATAAACATAGCCACACGGTATACATACATATTTCATAATTACATGTCTCCTCTCTCTTAAAATGATATTTAATTTAATTATGTATTTCAACATTACCATTATACCCAATAATATGCAACAGTAAACAAAAAAAGAATATAAATTAACTATTTATTATAGCTATTTCAAAGATGTAACTACTTTCAATATTATTCATAAGATGTAATTAACTCAACCATTTAATTTGAGAGGTGAAAAAGTTATGGATAAAAGATTTCCAGTTTATATTAGTACGATGAAATTAACAATGCCAAGATTAGAAATATATTATCCAGTAGTAAGTGGATTAAATAATATAAATGTACAGAAAAACATAAATAGTAACATATTAAACTTAGTCTATCAAATGATAAAGGATCAAGGATATTATGAAAATCCACAGACTACAATTACAGGTTATTATGAAATTAAGACAAATGAGAGAGGTATACTAAGTATTGTATTAACTAATTATGCCTTCTCTGGAGGAGCCCATGGATTAACAATTATGAAATCACTTACTTTTGATGTAGAAACGGGAAAACTATATTCCTTAAAGGATTTATTTAAAGATGGCAGTAATTATGTAGATGTACTGTCAGAAATTATTGAAGAGCAAATAGAAGAAAGAGATATTCCACTAATAACAGAATTCGATAAAATTAGACCAGATCAAGATTTTTATATAGCGGATAAAGCCTTAGTTATATATTTTCAACTTTATGAGTTAGCACCATATGCATATGGTTTTCCGCAATTTCCTATATCGGTTTATGAAATTCAAGATATAATAAAGGAAGATGGGCCTTTAGGAGAAATGCTATACTAGCATATATTAAAAGAAAATGTATAAACTAAAAGATGCTAATAGGCATCTTTTTATTTTTATTGCTTAGGAAAGTATAAATTTTTTAATTTTGACCTAGGTCAAGGTTTAATAACAAACTTATAGTTATAATAAAGATATAAAATAAAAAATATTAAGGAGGTTGTCTATTATGATAACAAAAACATATCAATTGGAGACATTAACATGCCCTAGTTGTACAATGAAAATTGAAGCTTCCGTAAAAAAAATGATTGGGGTAGAAAAGGTAGAGGTGCTTTTTAATTCGAGTAGAGTAAAAGTATCTTTTGATGAAGCAGTTCAAAATAGTGATGAAATCAAAAATACTATTGAAAAAGTAGGTTTTGATGTTTTAGGTATAAAATAGCAAAGAAGATTTGATTCATAAGAACTATTAGCTCCAACTGAATTAGAGTTAACCTAATATTATTAAACCGTAAGGGAGAGATGACTATGTTTAAAATAAGTAAATTTCAAAGAATAGTTGTATCTGGAGTTATGATAGTCATCTCCTTATTACTCAATTATTTAGCTTTATATAAGACATTATCTAATATACTTTTAGTTGTAGCTGCTATTATTTCGGGTTATCCAATTGCGCTTAATGCTATTAGAGCATTAAGATATAAAATTTTAGGTATCGATGCTCTTGTTACTACAGCTGTTATCGGTGCCTTTTTTATACAAGAATACTTTGAGATGGCAGCCGTGACTTTCTTATTTATGTTTGGAAGCTATTTAGAGTCCAGAACATTAGAAAAGACACGATCTTCAATAAAAGCCCTTTTAGATTTGGCACCAGATAGAGCTAGAGTAATTCGGGATGATATGGAAGTTGAAGTTTTACCCGAAGAAGTAGTAAAGGGAGATATAGTAATAGTAAAACCAGGAGAAAAAATACCCGTCGACGGTACTGTTATAGAGGGAAAAGCATATGTAAACCAGGCTGCAATTACAGGCGAATCTGTTCCTGTAAGTCGTGAAAATGGCGAAGGTATATTCTCGGGTACAATTATAGAGTCTGGATATCTTAAAATAACAGCAGATAGAGTAGGTGAAGATACAACATTTGCTCGTATATTAGAAATGGTAGAAGAGGCTCAAGACAAAAAAGCTAAAACACAAAAATTTTTAGAGGTATTTTCAAAATATTATACACCAGGAATTATGGTATTAACAGTTATAGTATATTTATTAACTAGAGATATTGAACTTGCCCTTACACTTCTAGTTATTGCTTGTCCAGGTGCTCTTGTAATATCAGCTCCGGTTTCTGTAGTAGCTGGCATTGGAAATGGAGCAAAGCATGGAGTTTTAATTAAAGGTGGAGAAATAATAGAAAAGATGGGAAAAGTTAGAGTAATTGCTTTTGACAAAACCGGAACCCTTACAATAGGAAGACCTCAAGTAACCAATGTAAAATCATACGGATTAGATGAAAAGGAAATTTTAAGATTAACTGCAAGTGGAGAACTGTATTCGGAACATCCCCTAGCCAAGGCCATATTAGAAGGAGCAAAGGAGAGAAATATAGTAGACTTAATAAAACCAGAACATACGGAAATTATAACTGGTCAAGGATTAATAGCTAAAATAGAAGGTAAAAATATTTTAATAGGAAATAGAAAATTACTTCAATTTAATGGAATAGTAATAGATGAAGAAGTAGAAAAATATATACAGAATGAAGAGTCAGAAGCACAAACGGCGGTATTGGTAGCAGATTCTGAAAAACTACTAGGTGTAATATCTATTGCGGATAAGCTTAGACCAGATGGTGCAGAATTAATAAAGAAACTAAAGTCCCAAGGTATTAAAAAGATAGTAATGCTAACCGGAGACAATAGACTTGCGGCAAAATCTATTGCAAACAAACTAGGTTTAGATGATTACTATGCAGAATTATTACCAGAACAAAAAGTAACAAAATTAAAAGATCTACAAGAAAAGTATGGTATGACAGCAATGATTGGTGATGGAGTTAACGATGCTCCAGCTCTAGCTTCAGCAGACTTAGGTATTGCTATAGGTGGTGCTGGAAGTGATGTAGCTATGGAAACAGCTGATGTAGTCTTAATGTCTAATGAGCTAAAGAAAGCATCTTATGCAGTAGGTCTTAGCCGTGCTACAGTAAGAAATATGAAGCAAAATATTTATTTTGCAATAGTTGTAGTAATAGGTTTAATTATAGGAGTATTAGGAAAAACTGTTTTTCTTTCAGCTGGAATGCTAATACATGAAATGAGTGTTTTATTAGTAATAGTTAATGCAGTTAGACTTTTAAAGTATGGAGAAAAGTAGATGATTTATAAATATGAAGTATATAGGGGTGGAATATCTAGCCACCAACTTAACTAGAAGGGCTTAATACCTTTCTAGTTTTTTATTTTAAATAAAAATTAAAGACTTTTTTAAAAAATATTGTTGCCAAAAATATGTATATATAATATACTATAAGTGAACATATGAATAGATGTTCATATATAAAGAAAGGATGATATTATGTCTATAAATCAAGTTAATGCAGAGTCGTGTAACTGCAATGTTATACACGAAGATGTAGTTAATAGAGTTAAGCAATCAATGCCTCAAGAAGAAAAATTATATGACTTAGCTGAATTATTTAAGGTTTTTGGAGATACAACAAGAATTAAAATTCTTCATGCATTATTTGAAGCAGAGATGTGTGTTTGTGATATAGCTGTATTACTGGGAATGAATCAATCAGCAATTTCCCATCAGTTAAGGGTACTTAAACAAGCTGGACTTGTAAAATTTAGAAAAGATGGAAAGGTAGTTTATTATTCATTAGATGATGAACACGTTAAAACTATTTTTGAGCAAGGCTTTATTCATATAAATCATAAATAAATGGGGGAAAAAACATGAGTGCAGGACTTCGTAAAGAATTTATTTTAGAGGGATTAGACTGTGCAAACTGTGCGTCTAAGATAGAAGTAAAAGTTAATGAATTAGATGGTGTGCGATTAGCTACTGTAAATTTTGTTACTAAAACTTTAGGTATTGAGGTAGATGATATATCAAAGCTAGAATCTATTGTTAATGATACAAGGGGTATAGTGAAAAAACTAGAGCCTCATGTAGTTGTAACAGAAAAAATAAAAAATAAAATCAAACATAATAACCATAATAATCATGACCATGGACACTGTGATGGACATTGTGATGGACATAATCATGGGAATAGTCATGCTCATAGCCATGGAAGCGGAGGTAATAAAAAGGAGCTTATAGGATTAGGAATAGGAGCTATGCTATTTTTCATAGCCATAGTTTTTAAAATGCCAAACACTGTGGAATTTGTACTCTACTTTATAAGCTATCTTCTTGTAGGTGGCGAAGTCCTACTAAGGGCAGGAAGAAATATATTAAGGGGTCAAGTCTTTGATGAAAACTTCCTAATGGGTATAGCAACAATAGGTGCTTTTGCTATTGGAGAATTTCCAGAAGGGGTAGCAGTAATGCTTTTCTATCAAATAGGAGAGTTTTTCCAAGATTTAGCAGTTAACAGATCTAGAAAATCTATTGCAGCACTTATGGATATTAGACCGGATTATGCAAACCTTAGGGTAGGAAATAAAGAGAAAAAAGTTTCGCCAGAAGAGGTTGTAGTAGGTGACTATATTATAATTAAGCCTGGAGAAAAAGTACCTTTAGATGGGGTGGTTATAGAGGGAAAATCTATGGTAGATACTTCTGCTTTAACAGGGGAATCTGTGCCAAGAGAAGTTGAAGAAGGAAGCAATGTGTTAGGTGGATTTATTAATAAAAATGGTTTGCTGACAGTTAAGGTAAGTAAAGAATTTGGAGAATCTACAGTGTCTAAGATTTTAGAATTAGTAGAAAATGCTAGTAGTAAAAAGGCACCTACAGAGAACTTTATAACTAAATTTGCAAGATACTACACACCAGTAGTTGTATTTGCAGCCCTAGGTTTAGCGGTGATTCCACCACTAGTAATCGAAGGTGCTACTTTCTCGGAATGGATCTATAGAGCACTTATATTCCTTGTAATATCTTGTCCTTGTGCATTAGTAGTATCTATACCACTAGGATTCTTCGGAGGAATTGGTGGAGCATCTAAAAATGGAATTCTAATAAAGGGTGGAAATTACCTAGAAGCACTTAACAATGTTGATACAGTAGTATTTGATAAAACAGGTACATTAACAAAGGGTGTATTTAAAGTAACTGAAATAAATGCTAATAAAAATATTTCAAAGGAAGAACTATTAGAGTACGCTGCTTATGCAGAAAGTCATTCTAATCATCCTATTGCTATATCTATTTTGAAGGCCTATGGAAAAGATATAAATAAGGATGAAATTGAAAACTATGAAGAAATATCAGGACATGGAATTAAAGTAAAGGTAAAAGATAAAGAGATTTTAGCTGGAAATGCTAAATTAATGGATGAGAAAAAAGTTGCATATGACTCAGTAGAAACTATAGGAACTATAGTATATATAGCTGTTAATGGAAAATTTGCGGGTTCTATCATTATTTCCGATGAGATAAAGGAAGATTCACAAAAAGCAATTAAAGAATTAAAAAATATTGGTGTTAATAGGACTGTTATGCTTACAGGAGATAACAAACAGGTAGGAGTAAGAGTAGCGAAGGAATTAGGCTTAGACGAAGTACATGCAGAACTTTTACCTGATCAAAAAGTCGAGAAGCTGGAAATGTTAGATAGACAGAAATCAGAAAAAGGGAAGTTAATTTTTGTTGGAGATGGAATCAACGACGCACCAGTGCTAGCTAGAGCAGATATAGGGGTAGCAATGGGTGGATTAGGTTCTGATGCAGCTATAGAAGCAGCTGATGTTGTTTTAATGACCGACGAACCAATGAAGCTAGTGAGTGCAATAAAAATAGCTAAAAGAACTAGACGTATTGTATGGCAAAACATTATATTTGCCTTTGGAGTAAAGGCTATTGTATTGGTATTAGGTGCGGGTGGTCTTGCAACTATGTGGGAAGCAGTATTTGCAGATGTAGGTGTAGCTCTTATTGCAGTATTAAATGCTATGAGAGTTTTAAATGTGAAAGATATTTAAACTTTTTTTAATATATGTAAAAATAAGACTCTTTTAGGAGTCTTATTTTTATAAAATAAAAGGAAAATAAGAAGAAATATGGAGCAGGAAATATATTCTTAATACTTAAATTTATTAAAATACACTAAACTATATATACACAATTAAACTATCAAAGTTCCAGTCTTTCCTTCTATACCTTCTTTGGCTTTCTCTAAAGAGGTAATAAGGGCTTTTCTGCCTTCTTTACTTTCAGCAAACTTTATGGCCGCTTCAACCTTAGGAAGCATAGAGCCTCTAGCAAAATGACCTTCTTTTATATACTGTTTAACTTCATAAATACTTATTGTATCAAGAAACTTTTCGTTTTCCTTTCCGTAGTTAAGGGCTACTTTTTCTACTGCTGTAAGGATTATTAAATAATCTGCTTCAACAACTTCAGCTAGTTTTTCACTGGCAAAGTCCTTATCGATTACGGCGGAAACTCCTATTAGACTATTTTCTTCTTCTATTACTGGTATTCCACCGCCACCTACAGCTATAACAATATGGCTTGCCTTAGTTAAGGTTTTTATAATATCCTCTTCGACTATTCTAATAGGAAGTGGAGAAGGAACTACTCTTCTATATCCTCTACCTGCGTCTTCTACTACTACATAACTTTTTTCTTTTTCTAATATTTCAGCTTCTTCCTTTGTATAAAATGCACCTATTGGTTTTGTAGGGTTTTGGAAGGCCGTATCATTTTTATCTACTATAACTTGAGTAATAACAGTTGCAACAGGTTTCTTAATATCTCTTTTTATAAGTTCTTCTCTTAGGGCATTTTGTAGATGATATCCAATATAACCCTGGCTCATAGCGTTACATTCGGGGAAGGGTATTTCAGGAATAATTGCATTAGATTTAGAAGCTTCTTCCATTGCTAGGTTAATCATACCTACTTGTGGACCATTTCCATGGCATATTATTACTTCGTTTCCTTCTTCTATTAAATCTACTATTGGCTTTGCTGTACTTTTCACCGCTAAAAGCTGTTCTTCAGGATTATTCCCTAAGGCGTTACCCCCTAGGGCGATTACTATTCGTTTACTCATATCTACACCTCCGGCCAATAACTACTAGAGTTTATATTCTGTCAGCTCTTCACAGTAGTTACAACGATATTGAATTTTTCCGTTAGGTACTAATGTGAATTCTGATATAGTATAATCATCTACAGTTGTTATACAACGAGGATTTTTGCACTGGAATAGCCCTTTTATCTTTTTAGGTATTTCAACTTTTGATTTTGAAGTAATCTCTCCATTTTTTATAATATTCACAGTAGCATTTTGATCAATAAGCCCTAGTACAGTCATATCTATATCGACATGGTCTTGTATCTTAATAATATCTTTTTTACCTAGTATATGGCTATTTACTTTCATTAGCAAAACTACAGGTGCATCTATTTTATCTAATCTTAATTTGTTGAAAATTTTAAGTCCATTTCCTGATGTAATATGGTCTATTACAATTCCTTGTGTAATTCCGGTTACTTTAAGCATTAGTATCCCTCCCTAAAAGTAGCACCATTAGAGCCATTCTTGCAAATACTCCAAGTCTTGCCTGTTGAAAATATTTTGCTCTAGGATCTTTATCCACATCATAGTTTATTTCGTTAACCCGTGGTAGTGGATGCATTAGCAGCAAATCTTCTTTAGCATATTTGAGTTTTTCAGGGGTTAAAATATAGCTATCTTTTAATTTAATATAGTCATCTTCATTAAAAAACCTTTCTTTTTGAATTCTGGTCATATATAAAACATCAATATCTTTCATATGCTCCTCTAAAGAAGTGGTTTCAATAATTTTTACATTATGTTTTTCTATAACATCATTTTTTAAGTGAAGGGGAATTTTTAATTCTGGTGGAGATATTAATATGAATTCTATATTAGGAAAGCGACTTAAAGTTTTAAGCAAAGAATGTACTGTTCTTCCAAAGAGTAGATCTCCACATATAGCAACCTTAAGATTTTCGATATGATTTTTATAGTATTGTATAGTTAATAAATCTGTTAAAGTTTGAGTAGGGTGTTGATGACCACCATCGCCACCATTTATAATAGGAACTGTAGAATATTGTGATGCTAGAAGGGGTGCTCCTTCCCTTGGGTGACGCATTACTATAATGTCTGCATAGCCATCTAAAACCCTTATGGTATCTGCAACACTTTCTCCTTTCTTTACTGAGCTAGTTTCTGCATCTGCAAAGCCAAGAACGGTGCCTCCCATTCGAAGCATTGCGGATTCAAAGCTTAAACGTGTTCTTGTGCTAGGCTCATAAAACAAGGTTCCAAGAATTTTCCCTTTACATAACTCACTGAATTTTGATGGATTTTTGTATATTACAAGTCCTAGGTTGATAATAGCTTGAAGTTCTTCCACAGTAAAGTCGTTTACATCTATAAGATGTCTGCCTTTTAGTTTCATTGCATTTCCTCCCTTTTCATTTGGGAGCGTTAACTCCCTTTCTAGCCTCACTGGACTAAGTTAAAGGCAAAATAGAATAACCCCATTGGCTTACGCAATAACCAAAGGGGTTAGAAAGTAACTCAAAGCAATATATTTTTCAAATAATATACTTAGAGTTTATATCCGATCCTTTTTGGTCTCACAGTACCAATTTAAAGGCATATTCTTTTTTAAAAATATACCATGAAAATAGTATTAAGTCAATAAACAATAATAATAAATTTAATAAGTATTGACGGAATTATGAAGGAAAAACTATGGTATTGTAGAATATTTGAGATATAGAATAATATAAAGGGGGTGCATGGGTTATGTATATAAGTTTATTGGAGGAAATATATAACTTTTTAGTAGAAAAGATAGGTATGCCTGATTTAAATACACGTACTGAAAATGTGAACTTAGTCCCCTTATCAAATATAGATTATAGAGATAAAATTAGAGGAGCGATGGTGAACTTAGCTATTGGAGATGCCTTTGGAAGTTCGTGGGAAGGTCAACAGTCAAAGGAGATTGAACATATAAATCATTTTTTAAAGGGAGAAAGAAGTACTGCTTCTTTAAAGGGAACATGGCAAACCACAACTGTTATTTTATTTGCAGAATCCTTAATTATTAATCAAACCTTTAATCCAGAAGATTTAGCGAATAGGTTTATTCGTCAACCTATTATTGGAATAGATAAAGTAATGGAGCAATTTACTTTAAATTATAGAGACCACAGAATGGAATGGTATAGATGTGGTATAGCTTCCGTAGAAGCTGGAGCAGCTATTAGAGGAGTGCCCTTAGCATTAATAAACTATGGAGATTTTACTACATTAAAATTAATTGGAGGAATTCAGACAATTATTACCCATATGGATGAAACTGCTGTTGCTGCCAGTATTTTATTTTCCTCAGCTGTAGCATACTTATTAAATACTCCTGCTTTTTCCATGCAGAGTAAAAATGATTTTAATCTATTTATAGATACCCTTTGTAAGAGTATAAAAGGAATAGAAACCAAAGTATACCCTACAGGTAAAAATGGAGAAATTGCGAACTTATATATAATGGTTAATCGTATATTAAAGGAATGGATTGATAAGAGTATTTCGATTGAAGAGATAAAAGAACAGTGGGGGAGTAGTGCTAATTCTCTAGAGGCAATTCCCTTATCCTTATATATTTTTTTAAAAAATCCTAACGACTATGAAAAAACATTAAAAGAATGTTTAACTATGAGAGAAACCGATATAATAGTGACCATGGTGTTAGCCTTGCTAGGAGCATATTTAGGGTTTAATAATATACCAAAGGGATATATAAATAAATTATATATGGATAAAGAGATTTTAACTTTATCTGATAGACTATTTGAGCTTTCGTTAAAAAATAAAAGCAATAACCCTTACAGAAGAATGCGAGATCAAATAGAAATAGAACGATCTCAAGATGAATTAGATAAGTTATTATGGTTAGGAATTAAATATAATAAAGAAGAAGAATATGCAATGTCTATTAAATACTTCGAAGAGCTTATAACAAAAAGCCCTGACTTTAAGAAAAATGAAAGAGTAAAACTTCATATTATAGAGGCATATGAAGGGTTGGGAAGCAAGCTTCTAGACAATGAAGCTTATGAGGATGCCTTAAGGTGTTTTAAAAAAGCCCTTATCTATGATTTAAATCATCCGACAATTTTATGTGATATAGCAGTTACTTATTTAAACATAGATGATTTAGATAAGGCAGAAAAGTATGCCCGAAGAGCAGTTGAAATTGCGCCAGAATATGAAATAGGTAGAGAAGTATTAGAGGGTATTAAAAGTTTGCAGAATAAGAGCTGAAATTATTTTTAGCTCTTGTTGTATTTTTATAGTATAATAACAAATGTAGAATGTTGTCGAAAATAAGGTTATATTGTCGAAAACTAGAAAAATATATCAGAAAAATACGAATGTAAATAGGAAAATAGACCTATTTTTTCCTACCATTATAAAGATAAATAATATATAATAAATGCGTAAGTTATTATGAAAGGATAAAGGTATGAAAAAACTAGTAATAGCAGAAAAACCTAGTGTAGCTAAAGATATTGCAAAGGTTTTAAATTGTAAAGATAAAAAAGATGGTTACATAGAAGGAGATAACTATATAGTTACTTGGGCCATAGGTCATTTAGTTGTATTATGTGACCCTGAGGAATATGATATTAACTATAAGAAGTGGGCATTTAATAATTTACCTATTATACCAGAAAAAATAAAGCTTAAACCTAACCCTAAGACATATAAACAGTATCAAATTGTAAAAACTTTGATTAAAGGTTCACAAGTTGATGAAATAATATGTGCTACTGATGCTGGTAGAGAGGGAGAACTTATTTTTAGATATATATATGAGCTTGTTGGCTGCAGAAAGCCTTTTAAAAGGTTATGGATATCATCACTTACAGAAGAAGCAATCAAGGAGGGATTCGCTAAGTTACGGGATGGTAAAGCATATGATCCATTGTATTACTCAGCAAAGTGTAGAAGTGAAAGTGATTGGTTGGTAGGAATGAATGGGAGTAGGGTATATAGTATAAAATATAATAGCTTACTTCCCATAGGTAGAGTACAAACACCTACTTTAAAGATTATAGTTGATAGAGATATGGAAATCGATAATTTTACTCCTGTTGATTATTGGGAGGTAAAGGCAGATTTTAAAGAGTATAGTGGTACTTGGATAGATTTAGAAACTAAGGAAAGTAAAGTAGATACTATTGAAAAGGCAGAATATATAAAGAATAAAGTAGTAGGTAAAGAAGGCGAAGTTACAGATTGCCAAAAGAAAAAAGTAGTTAAAAAACCACCATTATTATATGATTTAACAGAGTTACAAAGAGATGCAAACAAACGATATGGATATACCGCTCAAAGAACTTTAGATATAGCTCAAGCTCTTTATGAAAAAAGAAAGGTAATTACATATCCAAGAACTGATAGCCGTTATTTATCCAAGGATTTAATTCCAAAATTAAAAAACTTAATTAAAAAAGTAGGGTTGGAAGGGTATCAAAAATATACAGGTAATTTAGAAAAATTAGAGAAGTTACCAATTACTTCTAGGATTGTTAATGATAGTAAGGTTTCGGATCATCATGCTATTATCCCTACGGAAAAAAGGGCAATACTGGACAAATTCTCTGAGGAAGAGAAAAATATTTACGATATTATTGCAAGAAGATTTTTATCTGTTTTTTATAATGATTATGAATATTTTAGTATAACTATAATAACTAATGTAGAAGAGGAAAACTTCAAAAGTAATGAGCAGCAAACTATAAATCAAGGCTGGAGAATACTCTATAATGAAAAAGAAAAAGGCATAAATACAAGTTTACTAGCTAATATACAAAAAGGATATACAAGCTTGGTAAAAAATGCAGATATAGAAAAAAAACAAACAAAACCTCCAGACAGATATAATGAAGCACTACTTTTAGGTGCAATGGAAAATGCGGGAAAATTTATTGATGATGAGGAATTAAGAGAACAATTAAAAGCAAGTGGTATTGGTACACCAGCTACTAGGGCTTCAATTATTGAAAGGATTATAAATGTTGGATATATAGAAAGACAGGGGAAAAATTTAATATCTACAGAAAAAGGGAGAAAACTTATACAGGTCGCTTCTAATGAATTATCATCCCCAGAGCTTACAGGTAAATGGGAAAGGGCCCTAGACAAAATTGCTAAAGATCAATTGGATTCTAAAAAGTTCATGGATGGTATTGTTAGATTTACAACATTTATAGTGGAAGATGTAATTAGAAATAAAGAAGAAGTTATATTTGAAAGATACAATAAAGGAAAAAATCAAAAAGATTTTAAGAGTAGTTCTTACAACAATACTTTAGGTATATGTCCAGCATGTAAAGTTGGAAATGTAATGGAAGGACCTAAAAATTTTTACTGTAGTGAATATAAACAGGGGTGTAAATTCGGATTGTTTAAAGAAGATGTACTTATGAAAAAATTTAAAAAGAAAATGACTAAAACCATAGTAAGTAAACTGATTGAAAATAAAGTAGTCATTGTAAAAGGGATGGTATCGCCCCAAACTAATAATAAGTTTGATGGCAAAATTCGTTTGAAAAAATCAAGCAATGGTTACTGGGGTTGGGAGTTTGCAACAGGGGAATAGATGTATTTGAGCACTTGAAATGTTAAAGTGTAAGCTTAAAAGTTTAAGTGCGATGGAGTCGATGCAATAGCATCAGACGACTTTGATAAGTAAGTGGGGGAGTTAAGTGGTGAATAGAGAATATCATAAAGAATCCCAAGTGTTAAATGGACATGAAAAACATAGTATGCAGCTATATAGAGCACTCAATAGGCAATATAGTAAAGAGGCTGCTATTAATGTTGTGGTTAATTTTATTTACAAAAGGCTAGGCTATAGGACTATGTATCTAGATATTGTAGAAAACAACAAAAAGGTTATGATCAAAGATTCATCATGTAAAGATATTAATGAAAAAAGCAATATAACAGATACGACAATTTCAGGTGTTTTTAATTTAAGTTTATCTATGAACGAGTATAAAAAGCCCTTATGCTTGGAGGATTTAAATAGTATAGAAGAAGCATTTCCATATTTATATACAATGATTCAACCACATAAGTTATTATCTACACCTGTCTTTGCGCAAAGTAAATTAGTAGGTCTTTTAATTATTTATGACAAAGAAAAAGAAAGAAAAATTTCTTGTGAACTTAAAGATATAGCACAATTGGTTGCTAGAGAACTTACAGCCGTATTTTCTAGAATTGAGAGACAAAATTTAGCCTTTGAAAATATGCTTGGATTAACAGCTCTAGAGAATATATTACTATATAATCCAGAAGATAGTTTGGATAATACAAGGGACCCATTGCAAAAAATAGTTTCAATAATTCCTAGTGCTACAGGTATGAAAAAGTGTACTATAGCACTATTAGATGAGGATGAGGAGTTTTTATTACCCCATTACTCCACCTTTGATAAAAGTGCCAAGACTAAAGAAAAAAAATACCCACTAGATAAAACTAAGACAAAGGATCATACGGCTATTATTGCTATAGATACCAAAAAACCTGTTGTTGTATATGATGCACTGACAGACCCTAGATGTGATCCTGAGCTTTCTAAGGAGTTAGGTGTTCGTTCCAATGTAGTATTACCTATCCTTAATGTTCATGGAAAACCTTTGGGCGTAATGTACTTAGATAACGGAGAGTACGAAACTTTCTCTGATAGACAAGTTCGATTTTTAGAAATTATAGCTCGCCATATAGGGCTTATTATTTCTAACATAGAGTATATTGGAGACTTAAAGGCATGGTCAAAATATGATGGATTAACAGGACTACTTAATCGCAGAACATTTGAGAACATATATGAAGAAGTATACAAAATATACAGGTATAGTGAAGAAAAATTCTCTATTTTAATGATTGATATAGATGATTTTAAGTCAACTAACGACAATTATGGTCATCAAATGGGAGACATAGTTTTAAAAAATGTTGCAAACTGTATAAGGGAAAATGTAAGACAAAAAGATATAGTTGCTCGCTATGGAGGGGAAGAAGTAATAGTTATATTAAAGGATATTGGTAAGGAAGAAGCTAAGATTATAGCAGATCGTATTCGTCACTTAATTGAGAATCTTTCTGTACATAATATAAGTGTTACTGTATCTATAGGCCTTTCAACATTTGGTATAGACAGCTATAACAAGGAAAATTTAATTCATATTGCAGATAAATGCTTATATGAGGCAAAAAGCATAGGTAAGAATCAGGTAATTTGTAAATAAAAAATTAATAATAGTATTTTAAAAAATTAAGAATTCAACCACAAAAAAGCAGCCTAGACTGCTTTTTTTTGTGTATATAAAAAAATGTTTCTAAAAATAAGTATTAAGGTTAAAGATAATAACATTGGACATGATTATATATTATATAGTTTAATCTTTGGAGGAGACAAAATGTTAATCAATTTTTATATGAAGTTTTTATTATTGCTACTAACAACTTTAGTGTACTTTAATCTATTTATACTAGTTAAAGATGCTATCTTTGTAATGATATATCCATATTTATTAGGATTTACAGCTTTATTTATAATATTTCTTTTAATGTTACAATTTTTTGAAAATGCTGTCATTATAAAAATTATATATGTTATAATGACACTCTTTTTTATTTTTTTTATGTTTACTTTTTTTCAAATATGGAAAAACACAAGAGCGTTAAACGGCTATCAAGTAAAGAGAAGTAACTATATGGATCAATTAACAGAGATTGATAAAAATAAAAGAATGATAGATGTAACTTTAGAACAAAGTCAACAGGGAATTGGAAAACTTATAGAAGAAAATACAGGAATGCCTATTTCCTTTTATAATGAAGCATTATTAATATATGACGGTATTACTATATTTGATGAAATTGTAGAGGAAATAAGTAAAGCTAAAAGCCATATACATATCGAGTTTTTTATACTTAGAAATGATAATATAGGACGAAAGCTTAAAGATCTATTGATTAAAAAAGCTAAAGAAGGTGTAGAGGTTAGAGTTATTTATGATGGATTAGGAAGCTGGAGTTTAAAAAGACACTTTCGTAAGGAACTAATTGAAGCTGGAGTAGAGATAAAGGCATACGACAATATTTTTCAGTCTGTTATTAAAGGAAAGCTAAACCATCGCAACCATAGAAAAATAGTTATAGTAGATGGTAAGGTAGGATTTACTGGAGGAATTAATATAGGTGATGAATATTTAGGTAGAGATAACACCATAGGAAACTGGAAGGATATTTTAGTGAAAATAAAAGGTGAAGCCGTTAAGGGTATGCAGAGAGTATTTTTAGGGGACTGGTATTATGTTAGTGGAGATAAACTGTTAGATAATAAGTATTTTCCAGAGTGGGAGGGAGAAAACATTTTACCTGTACAAATAGTTAGTGGCGGATATGACACCTATTGGAATGAAATTAGTCAAGCATATTTTTCTATAATAACTTCGGCAAAAAAGAGATTGTACATTGCAACCCCGTATCTTGTACTAAGTGACAGTATGATAAATGCTCTTCAGACAGCGGCTTTAAAAGGGGTAGATGTAAAAATAATAATACCTAAAAATCCAGATTTATTTTTAGTTGGATGGGCTAATTCATCATTTTTTAATAAACTTTTAAATAGTAAAGTGAAAATATATTTGTATGAAGACGGTTTCATACATTCAAAGGTTTTTGTAGCAGACGATAAGGTCGTATCAGTTGGATCTGCTAATTTGAATACACGAAGTCAATATTTAGATTATGAGATGAATGCCATATTATTTGATCATAGTCAATCGGAGCTTATGATTAAAGAACTTTATAAAAATATAGAAGATAGTGATGAAGTTATATTAGAAGATTACAGAAAACGCCCGTTAATACAGAGGTTTAAAGAAAAGATAGGTATGTTAATGATACCTTTAATTTAGCCAAGTATATAAACAATAATAGTTGTCAATAATACTTAATGTGCTAAAAAGGAGGGGTTTTATGGCAATAAAAATTGGTATTCCAAGAGGATTATGGTTTTATGACTATTATCCCTTATGGAAAACCTTCTATGAACACTTAGGGGCAGAGGTTATTTTATCTAGGCCTACGAACAAACAAATATTAGACCAAGGTGTAAAAAATACAGTGGATGAGGCTTGTCTTCCTGTAAAGATTTTTAATGGGCATGTTATGGATTTGAAAGATAAGGTAGATTATATTTTTGTTCCTAAGATGATGAGTGTTTATGAAAAAGAATATATATGTCCAAAGTTTTGTGGATTGCCCGAAATGGTAGTACATTCAATTAAGAATCTACCACCTTTAATAGATGTAGAAATCAACTTCAATAAGTCTAGAAAAAATTTAGATGAAACAATATATAAATTTGGATACTACATTACTAAAGATAAAGGAAAAATTAAAAGGGCATATGCTGAAGCTTTGAAAAGTTATCAAAGGTATAAGGATACAATAAAAAGTGGTAATCTACCTGTAGATGGAAAGTTTATAGAGTCCAATAATAGTGCTATATCTAATATAAAAAATAAAAAGAGAATAGCAGTAGTAGGACACACCTATAATATGTATGATAGTTACACCTCTATGAACTTACTGAATAAGCTAAAGGAAAATCAGGTTGATATCCTTACTCCAGAAATGATTGATTTTAATATTATTAACAAATATGCAGATGAACTAGAGAAAAAAATGTTTTGGAGCTTTGGAAGAAAACTTTTAGGTGCTTCTATGTATTTAGCCCAAGCTAAAAATGTAGATGGTGTTATTTATGTATCATCATTTGGATGTGGTATTGACTCAATAATACAGGATCTATTTGAAAGAAAATCCAGAAGAGAAGGTAAAATTCCTTTTCTACTATTGACTATAGATGAACATACAGGCGAAGCAGGGATTAATACAAGAATTGAAGCATTTTTAGATATGATTGAATGGAGGAATCGAAATGAAGGTAACCTTTCCGCACATGGGTAATCAATATGTGGCTACAAAAGTATTATTAGAAGAATTAGGAGTTGATATAGTAATTCCGCCCCAGTGTAGCAAAGATACTCTAAATATTGGTGTAAAACATTCTCCAGAGTCTATTTGCCTTCCACTAAAGGTCAATATAGGTAATTATATAGAAAGCATAAACATGGGAGCAGATACTATAGTATTAACAGGAAGCTGTGGGCCTTGTCGTTTTGGATACTATTCAATATTACAAAGAGAACTATTGCGTGAAATTGGCTATGATATAGATGTTATATTACTTGATCCTCCTCAAGGTGATTATAAAGCATTCTTTGATAGAATTTTTAAATTAACAGGAACTAAAAATCCTTATAAAATTGTCAAAGCTTTAAAAAAAGCAGTGCGGGTATTGAATCAGGTGGATGATTTAGAGGATACAACCTACTATAAAAGACCTAGGGAAAAGGTTAGAGGTAGCGTAGATCGGTATTATGATCAATTTCATAAGGATATAAGGATGGTATATGGGTATGAAGGAGTTTCTCGGCTAATGAAGGAGACAAAGGAAAAAATACTATCTGTAGAGGAAGACCCAAATAGAGAAATTATTAAAATTGGTGTTGTAGGGGAAATTTACACTATTATAGAACCCTTTGTAAACTTAGATATTGAGAAAAAACTAGGAAGTTTAGGAGTAGAAATAGATAAATCATTAAAAGTAAGTCGCTGGCTAAATGAACATCTCTTCTTAAATCCTCTAGGATTAACTAGTGAAAAGGAAACCACGAAGGCGGCGGAGCCATATTTGAAAACTATGATAGGTGGACATGCTAGAGAAACTATAGGCTATAGTGTTAGATTTGCTAAGGAAGGTTTTGATGGAATTATACAAGTTTATCCTCTAACTTGTATGCCAGAAATAGTCGCACAAAGTATTCTTCCCACAGTTGAAAAGGATTATAATATCCCATACCTATGTCTTATTGTAGATGAAATGACAGGGGAAGCTGGATATATGACTAGATTAGAGGCATTTGTGGATCTTTTACGGAGAAGAAAGGAGATTAGTAAAAGTGAAAAATTGTTATCTGGGTATTGATGTAGGCTCCGTTAGTACTAATATTGTATTAATGGATGAAAATAAAGAGATTATGGGTAAAGTTTACACAAGAACTAGTGGAAAACCAATAGATGCTGTGCAAAGGGCTTTAAAGGAAATAAAATCCCAAGTAACAGAAGATATTAATGTAAAGGGTGTTGGAACAACAGGAAGTGGTAGACATTTAGCTTCTATGATAGTCGGAGCAGATGTTGTTAAAAATGAAATTACTGCCCATGGTATAGCTGCACTTAACTTTGTTGACGGCGTAAGAACTATATTGGAAATTGGTGGACAGGACTCAAAAATTATTTTACTTAGAGATGGAATAATTAGTGATTTTGCTATGAATACTGTATGTGCTGCGGGAACAGGATCCTTTTTAGATAGACAGGCAGCTCGTATGGGTATTGATATTAAAGATTTTGGAGGCTTAGCATTACAGTCAACAAATCCTGTTCGTATAGCAGGAAGATGTGCTGTTTTTGCTGAGACAGATATGATACATAAACAGCAATTAGGGCATAATCAGGAAGATATTATTAAGGGACTTTCCGATGCAATGGTAAGGAACTTTTTAAATAACTTAGCTAAAGGAAAAGAAATAGTAGGTCCTGTTGTATTCCAAGGTGGGGTAGCTGCCAATGTAGGAATTAAAAAATCCTTTGAAGAGGCTCTTGGCCTAGAAGTACTAGTACCACCTCATTATGATGTTATGGGTTCTATAGGGTGTTGTTTATTGGCTCAAGAACATTCTGCAAAAGGAAATAAAACGAGTTTTCAAGGCTTTGATATTATTAACTCTGGCTATAATGTAAAGGGCATAGAGTGCGCAGATTGTTCCAATATGTGTGAGGTTATTGAAATATTAAGAGATGGACAAATTATGGCACGTTGGGGGGACAAATGCGGAAAATGGAACGATTTAATCAAAAGTGATATAGAAAAATTAGCATAAAGTAAAGTAAACCAATTATTCTTAGATAATAAGAATAATTGGTTTATTTTATTAGTGAATGTATAGGTAATTCAATTAAAAAGCTTCGATAAGTACATCTATTGTACCACCACAAACCATGCCTTCTTCTTCTGCCACAATCCCTGTCATATCCACATGCTCGATAGAATAGCCTTTTGTTAATATAACATCACGAGCTAATGTTATTATATTAGCTTCACTACAGCCTCCACCAATACTTCCTATAACTCTGCCATCCATCCAAGCTATCATTTTAGCCCCAGCCTTTCTAGGCACGGAACCTTTAGAAGCAATTATTGTAATAAGGGCCCTAGGAATTTCGGACTGTTGAGATATTTCTTTAATTACATCACTATCAAATTCTGGCCAATTAAACTTTTCTAAATTATTATTTAAAATGGAACCTTTAGATCTCCTAAAACTAATAACCTGTGATATTATGGAAATTGCTATTTCTTCAGGTGTAACTGCACCTATATCTAATCCAATTGGTGAATTAACATTGTTTAGCTTTTCTTTACAATAACCTTCGCTTACTAATTCATCCATCATTGTTTTTACTCGGCGTTTTGAGCCTATCATACCTATATATGATGAATTATACTTTAAGGCATTACGTAAACAAACTCCATCATGCCTATGGCCTCTAGTTACAATAACTACAAAATCTGACTCTCTTAAATTTAACAAATCAAAGACTTTTTCGAAATCTTCACAAATGACTTCACTAGCTTCAGGAAAGCGATTAGGATTAGCAAATGAAGGTCTATCATCTACTACAACAACAGAAAACCCTACTTTATGTCCAAATTCGGCTAAAGGTTTAGCTATATGGCCTCCACCTAAAATTACTAATCTAGGTTTTGGAAAATAAGGTTCAATTAAAATAGTTTTATTCTGACTATTGTAAAGCATAGGACTTCCTGTTTTAAAACTATCCAGTATTTTATCTTTAAGATCCTTTGTAATACTAGGTAGTTCTTTTTCTAAGTTATGTCTAGATAAAAAGAGTTTTTGTTCAATAGTTCCTCTTTTTTCATCACTAGGATTCATAAAAGTTAATAGAGTAGTTTCATGTCCATTGAGTAACTCGTTTAATAAATTTTGATATATATCTTTGAACATAATATAAAATCACCCAATCCATTTTATATTTTAAATATAGTAATATTAAGTAAAGCATTGTTTGTTATATAACTAATAATACTTAAATATATTATAACAGGTTTTAAAATCAAAACAATAAAAAATTAAACACACAAATATATATAGTTTGATATGGTATTCTATTACTGAGATTTACAAAAGAATTTTAAACTTAAAATTAAATATTTATTAATAAAGAATATTGACTGAAAAATAATATTGTGATATCTTTAACATAAAGATAGATGAGTATTGTTCTTAAAGAGGAATACATGTATTTAAATCAATAAAACTTAATGTGTAGCTTTAGGATATTAATTACTCTATATGATTTTTAGTAAACATGGAGGAATTAGCTATGAAAGAAATAGATATTAAGGGTTTAGAAAATGATATCAATCAGGAAATAAATAAAGAGGATATACTGCTAGAACAAAATATGGTAGATGAAAATAACAATAGCATACATGAACAAGAAGATAAAATTTCTTTAATGGGTGATTTAGTACGCTTAAAATCTTCTGAAGGTAAACTAACAAATGGAGAAGACTTTTTTGAAGATCCCATTGCTTTAGAGGTAGAAGAGATATTACCTAGTATTGAGGAGCTAAAGGCGAGAGAAGAGTATGGGGATATATATACTATAAAAGGAGCTAGTTCCATATATTTATTTTCGGATAAATATATTACCTATAATTATGCACAGATGATGGTAAGGGTGGAGGAAAAAGATTTAATTAATCTAATTGCAGAGACAGTTAGACACGAATCTAAAACCTATCCAAGACCCACTGATGTAAGACTATTTTCATATAATCCTTTTAACTTTACTAAAGAACAGTTTAGTGATGTTCTAGCTCAATTAAAGACAAAGAAAGAATATGAGGATATAAAAGAAACTAGAGCTTCAAATGCTGCTCTTTATCTATATTCGGATAAGTTTATGGTAAAAGTTCATGCAGCTTCTTTAGCAGAATGGATAGAGGTAGAGCATGACCAAAATCCATAGTTTAGTGTATAGCAATTTATTATAAATATATATAAATTTTACTTTAAAATATAATGCAAGGAGGCGATACAAATGTTTGGTAGATTAGGGACTACGGAGTTAATATTAATCTTAATAATCGCATTGGTAATCTTTGGACCGTCAAAGCTTCCAGAGTTAGGAAAAGCCTTAGGCAAATCTCTTAAAGAATTTAAAAGTCATGCAGATAAAATAACCGAAAATCCGGAAAAGGAGACTATAGAAAAGTCAGAAACATTAGATAAGAAGGAAGAAGAATAATATTTATTTCTTTAAAGTGTTATAGATATAATTTTTAAGGAAGTATATTTATAGATTTTTATTTATTGACAAGTTGTAAATATATAAAGTATAGTTAAATTGTAAGCAATAAATATATTTTATGTATATAAGTAAAGTTTATGTATTGTGCTGTATTAAAAAAATTAAATATACGAAACATTATCTACGAGTCTAATTACCTAAGGATAAAGATCTAAGGTTTTAGACCGATAGGTACACTTGGAAACGAGTATGCCTCCCCTTTTGTAAAGTAGATTAGTGAAAATGATGCATAGTTATCTAGAATTAATGCTTTTGTTAGCGTTTTTTAGTGTTGCTGATTTTTTACTAATCTAAAATTGTTTTTGTAGGCATTTATCTTTCAAAAAAGTTTGTTATTTAACAAATTAAAGATAAATTCGCTAGCACTAATCTATTTATAAAGCAATAAAGAAGAAAATATGACGTACATTAACAAATATTTATTTAGGAGGGAGAGTTATTATGTTTGAAAGAGAAATTGAAGATTTTTTAGAGAAATTGAGAACTAGACGAGAATTTTTAAAAGTTAGTGGAAAAGGAATAGTAGGTATAACTGTTACTGCTTCTGTACTAAATTTACTAGGATGTTCTAATTCAGATGTTGGAAGTGCTTCCGCTTTTGTAACTGCTAAAGGGATACTTATTGCTGAGAGGAATAAATGTACTGGATGTCAAAGATGTGAAATGGTTTGTACAGTAGCAAATGACGGTAAGATTCATCCTCTTATTTCAAGGGTGAAAATAAGTAGAAGCTTTAACTATGGAAAAGAAATGACAGATAATTATCGTAGTGAAGATGGTTATTTTGGAAACTTCCTTATGACACCTGAAACATGTAAACAATGTAAGGAACCTAAGTGTGCGGGTGCTTGTCCCGTAGAAGCTATTAGTTTAAATGAAAAACTAGGTGCTTGGACAGTAGATGAAAGTAAATGCGTTGGATGTGGAGCATGTGCAGAGGCCTGTCCATGGCATATGCCTACAATAGACCCAGAGGATAAAAAATCTACAAAGTGTATTTTATGTGGGGCATGTGCAGAAAACTGTATTACAGGAGCATTAAAAATAATGCCTTGGGAAGAAGTGACCGCAATGTTTACAAGAAAAGGATATCGTTTTTCATAATATAATTATTAGTGAAAGCAAACTTTATTTTAACAATATAAATAAATAGAAACTTAAATATTTATCATATTGATTTATAGATAGGAGGAATAATAATGTCTAAGATCACTGGATGGACAGGTAAGATGTTGAGGGTAAACTTAACTACAGGTAGTATTGCTGTTGAAGATACTATGAAATATAAGGACTTTATTGGAGGAGCAGGTATTGGTTATAAGGTTGTTTTTGATGAAGTTCCTCAAGGTACAAAAGCTTTTGATGAAGCAAACAAAATAGTAATTGGTGTTGGACCTTTTACAGGTACAGGGGTGCCTTGTAGTGGAAGAACAAATATTACTTCTCTTGCACCTACTAACCCTTACAATGCTATTACTGATAGTCATATGGGCGGAAACTTTGGAGCATTCTTAAAGTTTGCAGGATGGGATGCTATTATTGTTGAGGGAGCTTCAAAAACTCCAGTATGGTTACGTATTGAAGATGATAAAGTGTCTATAGAAGATGCTTCTAATTTATGGGGAAAAGGAGTAATAGATACAACTCATGAGCTAAACAATGTTATGGGTAAAGAAGCCTGTATTGCCTCCATTGGACAAGCGGGTGAAAATTTAGTTCACTTATCTTCTATAGTAAACAGTGTTAACCACTCTGCTGGTGGACATGGTGGAGTATTTGGTTCTAAAAAACTAAAGGCTATAGGTGTTAGGGGAACTCAAGCTGTTCATATTGCTGAAGGTAAAGGCCAAGAATGGTTAAAACTTAATGAATATATGTTGAAAGACATAATAGGTGCAAACAATCAACACGTTGTACCTAGCACACCGCAGCCATGGGCAGAGTATCATGATAAAGGAAGCCGCTGGACTGCACAAACTGCTTTATTCTGGGGAGCAGCAGAGCCAAAAGTAGAAACAGGAGAATGTCCTGCTGGAGATAAGAATAAGGTTGGTCTTCGTACACAAAAGGCAATATTTGACTTAGGTCCTGTAGCTGAAGCAAGAACAATTAAAATGGGCGGATGCCACTCGTGTCCAATACGTTGTCAATCTAATTTAAAGGTTCCAGAACTTGAAAAATATGGCTTATCAGGATACGCAACTAGTACTTGTATAGGATTTATTAATCCAGGTACAGTTATGGTTAATGGATTTTCTGATGGTGAAAAACAAGGAGAAGTAGCTCTAATCGCTAAAAGCTTAGGATCAAGACTTGCTGATGATTATGGTATTTGGAGTAACTATGGTCAGCTTGGTAGAGATTTTAAATATAGCTATCAATCTGGAAAATTAAAAGAAGTACTTCCAAAAGAAGAATACGACAGCATACCATGGGATTTAGTAGAATCAGGAGATCCTGGATTTTTAGTAGAGTTTTATAGAAGAATAGCTTTAAAAGAAGGAGAATTTAGTAAATTAGGTCTTGGACCTTATTGGTTAGATAAAGAATGGAACTTAGGAAAAGAATACTGGACTGGATATGGAAACAATGTTTGGTCAAAAATGGCATTTCCTAAGCATCATAGTAATGAGGCTGGCGCTCAAGTAGGGGTACTTGTTAATATAATGTTTAATAGAGATGCTAACTCTCATACTCATATGAATATGATAGGCGCAGGACTTCCTATAGAAATATTAAAAGAAGTTGCTGGCGAAGTATGGGGTTCCCCAGATGCACTAGATGCTCCAAATGATTATACTCCAATGAATGAATATAAAGCAAAGTTTGCGAAATGGTCACTAGATAGAAACTTCCTACATGACTCTATTACATTATGTAACTGGGTATGGCCAATGACAGTTTCTCCTTCTAAATCAAGAAACTACAGAGGAGATACAGCATTAGAAGCTAAGTTCTTTAGTTTAGCAACAGGCATAGAAACATCTGAAAAAGAATTAGATTTAGCTGCTGAAAGAATCGCTACTATGCATAGAGCTGCAACTATTAAGGAAATGGGAACTATCGATATGCGTAATGAGCATGATATTATACCAGAATGGGTATTTATAGATGCAAAAAATCCTGATGCAAAACCATTTACACCAGGTACAGTTATACTTGACAGAGAAGATATGCAGTTAGCACTTACAATGCTTTACAAAGAATATGGATGGGATGAAAAAACTGGAGCACCTACAAGAGCTACATTAGAGAGATTAAACATGAAAGATGTAGCAGACGAGCTAGAAAAACTTAATCTGCTTCCAAAATAAACAAACTTTATACAAAGATTAATAAAAAATAGAAGAGTAGACTCTTCTATTTTTTTATTAATTTTTACCTTGATATTAAAATAAGTAAATAATCATAGAAAAAAACAATAATAGTATCACGACACATAGATAATTATAATTGGTAGCTATTTACTCGTAATGATAAAATTTAGTTGGAAGTTGTTAAATTTAAATCAAGATATAGGGGGATGTAAAATGAGACCAGAAATTATGGAAGAAGTAGAGGCGCTAAGAGGAGTTAATTCTGTAAAAATTAAAGAAGCACACGAGGCAGGTAAAAAAGTAGTAGGAATGTACTGTGTATTTTCACCCCAAGAAATCGCATTAGCTGCAGATGCAATTTCAGTTACATTATGTGGAACAGCTCAAGCACCTATAGAAGATGCAGAAAAAGAGTTACCAAGAAACCTATGTCCACTTATTAAGTCTAGTTATGGTTTTGCGATTACTGATAAATGCCCTTATTTTTATTTTTCAGATGTATTATTAGCAGAAACAACATGTGATGGTAAAAAGAAAATGTACGAGCTAATGGGTAAAATAAAACCTATGCATATAATGAATCTTCCACAAACAGCTCAAGGAGAAGAATCTTTAAGCATGTGGAAAAATGAAATGATGAAATTTAAAAGCTTTTTAGAAGAGAAGTTTGGGGTAGAAATTACAGATGGAAAATTAAGAGATGCTATTAAATTAATGAATAGAGAAAGAAGTGCAATGAGAAGATTACATAAACTTAATGCGCATAAGCCTGCTCCGCTAACAGGTGTAGATATGATGTTAGCACAATGGTTAAAAGGTTTTAATGTAGATAAAGAAGCAGGTATAGAGCTTATCGAAAGGTTAATTTCTGAAGTTGAAGAGCGAATGGAAAAGGGTATTTATGCCTTCGATGAAAATGCTCCACGTATTTTATTAACAGGATGTCCTATAGGAAGTGGATCAGAAAAGGTATTAAAGGTTCTAGAGGAATCTGGTGCAAGTGTAGTCGCTCTGGAAAATTGTACAGGATATAAAGGATTAGACGTATTAGTAGATGAAAGTAAAGATCCGATTACTGCTCTTGCAGAAAAATATTTATCTACACCATGTTCTTGTATGACAAATAACAATGGTAGATTAGACCTTATTAAAAGATTAGCAGAAGAATATGAAGTAGACGGTGTAGTTGATCTTACATGGCAGGCCTGTCACACATATAACATAGAATCCTTTACTGTTCGTAACTTTGTTAAGGACGAGCTAAGTCTTCCATTTATCCAAATAGAAACTGACTACTCTGATTCTGATGTAGGACAAATTAAAGTTAGGGTAGAAGCGTTCTTAGAAACTATTGGATCTACAGTTACTGCTTAAAACTAGAATTATATACTGTAAGGAAGTGATTTGGTGATTAGTATTGGAATTGATGTAGGTTCAGTAGCAGCAAAGGCAGCAGCCTATGATGGTGAAAAGATTATTGCAACAGCACTTCTACCTACAGGATGGAGCCCTAAGGAATCCGGAGGACAACTACTTAAGGAAATAATGGGCGATCTCAATATTACTAGAGATGATATCAGTACAATAGTAGGTACTGGATATGGTAGGGTGTCACTTTCTTTTATAGATAAAAAGGTTACAGAAATCACCTGCCACGGAAGAGGGGCTCACTATATAGATCCTAATATTAGGACTGTTATAGATATTGGGGGACAGGATAGTAAGATTATTAAGCTAAATGATAAAGGTACTGTTATAGACTTTCTAATGAATGATAAGTGTGCAGCTGGTACTGGTAGATTTCTGCAAGTAATGGCAAATGCCCTAGAGGTCGATGTCGGAGATCTTTCAGAACTAGCAGCTGGTACAGAACCGGCCAATATAAATAGCATGTGTACAGTTTTTGCAGAGTCTGAGGTTGTAAGTCTAATGGCGGAAGGCGCTTCTAAAGAAGCAATTGCTTCAGGACTCTTGCATTCTGTATGTAATAAAACCTACTCTTTAGCAAGTAGAATGGGAGTAGAAAATAAAGTGTTTTTCTCAGGTGGAGTTTCTAGAAATAAAAAACTAGGTGAACTTCTCAGCAATAAACTTGGAGTAAGTATTATTTCCACCGATGAATCACAATTTCTTGGAGCTATTGGAGCGGCGATTATCGGATATAAATAGATTAAGCTTAAATAATAAGGTAAATCCTATCCTGTTATAAAGGATAGGATTTACATAGTTAATTTCAAATTATTAACTATAGTTAATAATTTTTATAATAAATAGTGATTGCACAGCTATTAGTGTTGATGTTATAATAAATCCATGTCTAATACCAAGTAAACCGATATGAATTATAGGGAATTAAAATTGATGAAAATTTACTTATTTAAGGGGGATTTTTAATGCAAATTAAAAGATTTTTAATACTTATGATGGTAGCAGTTATGGTATTTTTAACAGCATGCGGTGGTAATAAAACACAAGTTGATCAGCCAAATACAAATGGAACTGTTGTTAATGAAATAAAAGATGGTGGAACAATTATATTTGCTATTGGCTCCGATCCAAATGTACTAAATCCACTTTATGCTGGTGATAGAGTAACAATGACAATTAATAATGCTTTGTTTGCACCGCTATATGTAATTGACGAAGAGGGAACACATTTTTTCTTAGCAGAGAGCATCACTCCTTCGGAAGACTATTTAACTTATACACTTAAATTAAAAGAGGGAATAAAGTGGCATGATGGTGAAAAAATTACAGCAGATGATATTGTATTTACAATAGAATCATTACTTGACCCAGCTCAAAACAGTCATTTAAGAGATTCATTTATTATTGATGGAAAGCCTGTTGAGGTAGTTAAGGTAGATGAAAGCACTGTAGAATTTAAACTTCCACAAATATCTATGCCTTTTATTAGTAATGTATCGAAAATATTGCCCATTCCAAAACATGTATTTGAAAGAGAAATTGATTTAGCTAAGAGTGATAAAAATGCATCACCAATTGGGTCTGGTCCCTTCAAATTTAAAGATTCTAAGAGTGGAGAAAAAGTTGAGCTAGTAAGATTCGATGAATATTTTGATGGTAAAGCCCATTTAGATTCTGTAGTTTATAGAGTAATATCTGATCCAAACGCGGCAAATATCGCTTTGCAAAATGGAGAACTAAGTGCTAGATATATTGATCCAAAAGATGCAGCTAAATTTGAAGCAGACCCTAATCTAAATGTAGTAACATACAACGAAGGTATGTTAAATAATATGGTATTTAACTTAAATAATGATACTTTGAAAAATAAAGATGTAAGGAAAGCTATAGCCTATGCTATAAACAAAGAAGAGGTTATAGTTGGTGCATATGAATCTACAGATTATGCAGAAAAAGCTTATTCTGTTTTTGTACCAAATACAACTTACTATACAGATAAAGTTGAAGAATATAACTTTGATGAAAATAAAGCAAAAGAACTTTTAGCTAATGCAGGTGCAGAAAATCTAAAACTTAAATTAGCTTATATTAACTCTAATAAAGCACAAGAAAATCAAGGTTTAATTATGCAGCATCAATTTAAAAATGTAGGGATAGAGCTGGAGCTAATTGCTATGGAAAGAGGAGCTTTTTATCAAAAATTACTTGATCCAAAAAATAAGGATTTTGACTTAGCATATAATGGTTATGTAATGGGAAGCGAGCCAGATGGATATAAAGGTCTATTCACAGTTGGAAGTATGAATAACTTTATGAACTATGAAAACCTAGCAATGGATGAATTATGGAATAAGGCAGTTATAGAAAAAGACGAAGTTAGAAGAGGAGAAATCTATACTAACATACAAGAAGAAGTTATTGAAGATATGGTAGTGTATCCAATTGCATATCCAAAGTCAATAGTTGCTATTAATGCAGCATTTGGGGGTATTGAAGAGGCTAAGCCAGTTCCGATTTTTATGTTTAGAGACTTATCCAAGCTGTATATGAAATAAATAAAAACAATATGAAAGTAAACCTGAATCTGGGTTTACTTTCATGTCTATGTTAGGAGATGTAAACAGTGGGAAAATTAACTATTAAAAGATTAATTCAAGCTATACCTATGCTTATAGTTATTTCCATAGTGTCTTTTTCGCTTATTAAGTTAGCTCCAGGAGACCCAGTGCAATCTTTTATTACACCTGCTATGAGTGATAACGATATATTACGTATAAGACAAAATTTAGGACTAGATAGACCAGTGCATATTCAATATATACAGTGGTTAAAAAACGTGATTACAGGGAATTTAGGTTATTCATTAATTAATCATAGACCAGTTTTAAATCAAATATTAGAAAGAATTCCAGCAACCTTAGGATTAATGGGATCATCATTACTTTTATCAATATTAGTTGGTATTCCGCTAGGACTTATTTCAGCAGCTAATAAAAATAAATGGATTGATAATATATCCACCATTTTTTCTTATGTTGGAATTTCTATACCAAGCTTTTGGTTTGCAATGATTTTAATTTATACTTTTTCACTAAAGTTAAATCTTCTTCCAAGTATAGGTATGCGAACAGTTGGAGTATATACTACTTGGGATCTTATAAAACACGGAATTATGCCTACTATAGTTCTTAGTTTACAAAATGTTGCAGTTATTACTAGATATATTAGATCTAGTACTATTAGTCAATTAAAGGAAGATTATGTTATGGTAGAATATGCTTCAGGAGCAAGCAAGGCAGAGGTCCTTTATAAATATGTATTAAAAAATTCTATTTTACCTGTTATTACAATTGTAGGAATGTCATTACCTTCACTTGTTTCTGGTGCATTTATTACAGAGACGGTTTTTGGCTGGCCAGGAATGGGTCAACTAGGGATTAATTCTATATTTAGTTTTGATTATCCAGTTATTATGGCAATTACTATGTTTTCATCTTTATTATTAATTATAGGTAATTTACTATCGGATATTTTATATGGAATTGCCGATCCGAGAATTAAGGAGTTGAGATGATCAGATGAATAATAGATCGCTAACAAACTTAAAATATCAATTAAAAGAAAATAAATTGGGAATAGCCGCAATCACAATAATTGTAATATTAGCTATATCATCGATTTTTGCTTTTTTATCTCCCTATGATCCTAATGCTATTAATGTAACAAATCGGTTAGGGAGCCCAAGACTACAAAATATATTTGGAACTGATGATATGGGAAGAGACTATCTTACAAGGGCATTGTACGGAGGTAGGGTTTCTTTAACTGTGGGTTTTTTATCTATGATTATTTCTACTGCTATTGGTACTATTGTAGGCACTATAAGTGGATATTTTGGTGGTAAAGTTGATAATTTAATAATGAGAACTATTGATATTTTAATGTGTATACCGACATTTTTCTTAATTTTAATATTAAATGCATATTTAAAGCCTGGTATTCAAAATATTATCATTATTATAGGTGTTTTTAGTTGGATGGGCATAGCACGAATAGTTAGGGCAGAGACATTGACTGTAAAGGAAAGAGAATATGTTTTATATGCTAAGGTTTCGGGGGAAAAGTCGAAAAAAATTATATTAAAGCATATTATTCCTAATATTTTTTCAACGGTTATTGTAGCATCTACAATTAACATAGCTACCGCAATATTAACTGAATCTTCTTTGAGCTTTTTAGGTTTGGGAGTACAACAGCCCAACTCATCTTGGGGTAGCATGCTTAAAAATGCACAAGGTTATATAGGAGAGGCTCCGCATTTAGCTATTTTCCCTGGTATGCTGATTCTTTTAACAGTGCTTAGCTTTAACGTTTTAGGAGATATATTTAGGGTTGCCTTTGAGCCTAAGGTAAATAATGATTAGGAAAGGAGGCTATAAAAGTGACAGAGCGTTTATTGGAATTAAATAACTTAAAAGTTTCTTTTTTTACTAATAATGGTGAAGTACAGGCTGTTCGAGGAGCTTCTTTCTATTTGAATAATGGAGAAGTGCTAGGTGTTGTTGGAGAATCAGGAAGTGGTAAAAGTGTAACTTCCATGGCTATATTAAGATTGCTAAAGTCAACTGGAAGAATTGTAGGTGGGGAAATTAACTATAAAGGACAGAATTTAATGGATATATCAGAGAAGGAAATGATGAAAATAAGAGGTAATGAAATTGCCATGATTTTTCAAGATCCTATGACCTCATTAAATCCTGTGTTTACTATTGGCTATCAAATATCAGAAGTTATAAGAAGGCATCAAAGAGTAAATAAAAAGGTGGCGCGTGAAAAGACTATTGAGATGCTTAGATTAGTGGGTATTCCATCTCCAGAGGAAAGATATAATAATTATCCTCATGAGTTTAGTGGTGGTATGCGACAAAGAGCTATGATTGCCATGGCATTGTGCTGTGAGCCATATCTATTGATTGCTGATGAACCTACTACTGCCCTTGATGTAACTATACAGGCACAAATTCTTGAGCTTATGAAGGAATTAAAGGATACAATTAATACTTCTATTATTTTAATTACCCATGACTTAGGTGTGGTAGCCGATGTTTGTTCTAGGGTAATTGTAATGTACGGCGGTTTGGTTATGGAAGAAGGAACTGTAGATGAAATCTTCTATAATCCTCAGCATCCATATACCAAAGGATTACTTGAGTCTCTGCCTAAAATGGAAGATGGGCAGAAACAAAAGCTGATACCTATAGAAGGTAGTCCACCAGACCTTTCAAAGCCTCCTAGTGGTTGTCCCTTTGCCGAGCGTTGTCCTTATGCAAAGGATATTTGCAGAGAAAAACAGCCTTCATACTATGAAGTAGAAGCAGGACATAAGGCTATGTGTTGGCTTTTGAGTAAGGATAAGTAAAGAATAAGTAAGGATATCTGCAAAGTTGTGAAAGGATGAAGATATCATGGATAAAATTAGAAAAAATATGGTATTAGAAAAAAATACACTAATTGAAGTAAAAAATCTAAAAAAGTATTTTCCAGTTAGAAAAGATATTTTTTTAGGTAAAGTACAATATATAAAGGCTGTAGATGATATTAGTTTTCATATAAATGAAGGAGAAACTTTAGGATTAGTAGGAGAATCTGGTTGCGGTAAGTCTACATTAGGAAGAACTATCATAAGGCTTTATGATAGTACTGAAGGAGATGTATTCTATAAAGGAAAAAATATTAGTAGAATGAAAGAAAAAGATATTAAGCCTTATAGAAGAAAAATGCAGGTTGTTTTTCAGGATCCCTATGCATCTTTAAATCCTAGAATGACTGTAGATCAGTTAATTAAAGAACCTCTATCTATACACAACATAGGTAGTGAAAAGGAAAGGTCAGAAAGGGTATATGAATTATTAGAAAAGGTGGGATTAAACCCTTCTTATTTTAATAGATATGCCCATGAGTTCAGTGGTGGACAAAGACAACGGATTGGTATAGCAAGGGCTCTTGCCATTAATCCAGAGTTTATTCTTTGTGATGAGCCTATTTCTGCCTTAGACGTTTCAATTCAGGCCCAGGTTGTCAATATGTTAGAGGAGCTACAAAATGAAATGGGGCTTACCTATTTATTTATAGCCCACGACCTTTCCATGGTACGACATATTTCCCATCGTATAGGAGTAATGTATTTAGGTAAGCTGGTAGAACTTGCAGATAGTAATGAACTTTACAATAGACCAGCCCATCCATATACACAGGCATTACTATCATCTATACCTGTACCGGACCCGAGACTGGCAAAAAGCAAAATAAAGACTATATTAGAAGGGGATGTACCAAGTCCACTAAATCCTCCCTCTGGTTGTAAGTTTAGAACAAGATGCAAGTATGCAACTGCTAAATGTGCTGAAATAGAACCACAAATGAAGGATATTGGTGGTGGACATATGGCAGCTTGTCATTTGTTTGACTAAGGGTGTTAAATAATTAGGTAATAATAGTGTTTATTAACTAAAATTAATTAGATATAAAATTGACAAAGTATAGTTTTTGTTCTATTATAAATATGAACTTAACAAATCTCCGAGTTGTGGTTTTATAATGTTGTTATCTGCGAAACTTCAAACTGGACCAAAGGGTCCACAGGGGGTATTTGGCAACACTTATGCCTTCACCATATGTTGCAAAGGAGATAGGAACAGACTTATACTTGTACGTAAGTCCTAGTATTGCATTTGCAATCTAGGACTTTTTGTTATAACGCATTTAAAGGAAAGCATGAAATTCTCTAATATACACTTTACTTTAAATGCGTTTCAACAAGGGTTTCTTGAAATTTTAAAAAGCTTCAATATAAGCTTTGTTTTAAAATTATATATTCTTCTGTAATGATAATTGATAGAAAGGAGGGTAAAGTATTGTTACTAAACTTTTTTATAGAAAAATTGACGGAAGAGCATTATCCAGAGATACAGCTAAAAAAATGTATTAATTTCCATGGCATGCCAAATAGTTGTAGTAAATGTAAGGATTTATGTCCTGAAAGAGCCATTACATTTAAACTAGGAAAAATTATGTTTGATGAGAACATGTGTAACAGATGTGGAATTTGTAAAGCTGTTTGTCCTACTCAGGCAATTACAGTTAAAGGATTAGGTGAAGAAAATATTTTACGCACAATAAAAGATAAGGATAATATTATATTTTCTTGTTCTAAAAAGAATGGAGTAGGGACATTAAAACTAAGTTGTTTAAATGGTTTCCATAGCGAACTATTAGCTGCTTTGTTTATATTATTTAAGGATAAAAAGTTTTATTTTAATTTAAGTAAGTGTAATAACTGTCAAATAAGTAACAATTCTTGTGTATTCCAATCATCATTAAATGTTGCTGTTGATT
This sequence comes from Alkaliphilus flagellatus, assembly GCF_018919215.1. NCBI lineage: Bacteria > Bacillati > Bacillota > Clostridia > Peptostreptococcales > Natronincolaceae > Alkaliphilus > Alkaliphilus flagellatus. The sequence continues at coordinate 402,184 of NZ_JAHLQK010000004.1, read as the reverse complement.
TTGTAAAATTACTTGAAATAAATCCTCAGTATGAAATTATTAATAATGAAGAAGACCTTTGCGGTTTATCAAATGAAAATATTTCACGTAGGGAACTTTTTTCATTATTAAAAAAAGAGTCTAGCTATCTTGCTGCACAAACTGCAGATACAATCATTAGTAGTAAAGATAATCAAGTATCAATACGAAGGATTTTATTAAAATCTATAGAAAAAATAGAAGGTTCACAAGAAAAAACAGAATACGATAACTTACCTTTCTTTGCTTCTTGGAATGTAAATGATAACTGTGATGGCTGTGGATTTTGTCAGTCTATTTGCTTAGGGGGCGCTTGGAAAGTAGAAAAGGAAGAAGAAAAAGTTAGGGTATCTCATAATAGCGGAAAATGCTATAATTGTGGTATATGCGCCAACTTATGTTCAAAAAAGGCAATAATAAGGGGAACTTTTTCAGTAGATGCCTTGAAATCATACAGTATAAAGTGTGAGAAAAACTTAATTGTATGTTCAGCATGTAAGAAAAAATTTGTTCCTTCTAGTGAAGAGAAAAAATACTGTGCAATTTGTGAAAAAAAAGAAGCACTTAGAGCTACAATTAGCAGGATATAATATATAGGTAGGATTTTAAATTGATTTATGAAGTATAAAAAATAATTATATATTTTAATATATAATTTATTTAAAAAGTTTTATAGCTCTGGTATAATATAATTAAGTTAATAATTTTTTAACAAAGAATCCTTCTTATTTAAATTTCGGAATATACGAAAAGGTGGGATTGGTATGTTTGGTAAAATAGGTACAGGTGAGTTGATTTTAATATTGGCCATTGCTTTAATAGTAGTAGGACCTGGAAAACTTCCTGAGTTGGGAAAAACCTTAGGGAAATCTATTAGTGAATTTAAAAAGTTTTCTAATGAAATAAAAGAAGAAATATCTTTAGAAGATAAAAAAACTAAGTAGGTATATAATAGAAGCTAAAAAGATCATAATAACATGTAATCGTTAATACTTGTCTATTAGCGATTGGATAGAGGTGGAAAAATGCAGGTTGTGAAGACAGAAGAAGCTGTAGGAATGGTGCTTGGACATGATATTACGGAGATTGTTCCAGGAAAGTTTAAGGGAGTAGCTTTTAAAAAGGGTCATGTCATTCAAGAAGAAGACATTGAAAGACTATTAAGAATTGGTAAAGAGCATATATATATATTTGAGTTAAAGGAAGATGAGCTTCACGAAGATGAAGCAGCTATTGCTTTAGGTAAGCTAATTTGTGGTGAGGGAGTATTATTTACTGATCCTAAAGAAGGAAAGATAAATATTATAGCAAAACAAAAAGGTTTGTTGAAAATAAATAGGGATTTATTAGATGATGTAAATGATTTAGGAGATATATGCTTGGCTACAATTCATGGTAATAGACTAATAGATGAAGATGGGCTTATTGGAGGATGTAGAGTCATTCCTCTTATAATAAATAGTGAAAAAATAGAGTCAGTTAAAAGTATTTTACAAGAAAAAGGGCCTATTTTTAATGTTAAACCTTTTAAACCTCTAAATGCTGCTTTAATTGTTACTGGTAGTGAGGTTTATAAAGGAAGAATCGAAGATAAATTTGGACCAGTAATAGAAAAAAAATTGAAGAAATTTGATACGGAAATTTTTTATAAAACAATAGTACCAGACGAGTTGGATCAGATTAAAGAGGCAGTTATACAATGTAAAGATATGGGCGCAGAGCTTATTGTAGTTACTGGAGGTATGTCAGTAGATCCAGATGATAAAACTCCCGGTGCAATTAAGGCAACAGGAGCTAGTATTGTTTCCTATGGTACACCTGTATTGCCTGGGGCAATGCTTTTATATGCTTATTTAGAAGATATTCCGATATTTGGGCTTCCGGGATGTGTTATGTTTTCTGATACTACAGCTTTTGATATTTTATTACCAAGAGTAATGGCAGGAGAAAAAATTGTAAGACGTGACATTACAAGAATGGGTTATGGTGGACAATGCCTGAAATGTAAAATTTGTACTTTTCCAAATTGTCATTTTGGGAAATATTAAGGAGGAGATAATATGTTTGGTAGATTAGGTACAGGTGAATTAATTTTAATATTAGGGATTGCTTTAGTGGTAGTTGGGCCTGGAAAGCTTCCTGAACTAGGTAAGTCCTTAGGTAAGTCTATTAGCGAATTTAAAAAGTTTTCTAAAGAAGTAAAACAAGATATATCTTTAGAAGATAAAGAATCTAAGTAGAGGGTAAATATTAGGAGGCCAAGCAATGACGGATGACGCACGCTTAACATTAGTGGAACATCTAGGAGAATTAAGAAAAAGATTAATTATTTCCAGCATAGTAATTATTTTAGGTTCACTGTTATGTTACAATTATATCGATATAATTATTCAGTTAATTGTAAGACCTGCTGAAGGATTGGAGTTTATTTATCTAAGTCCTCCAGAACTTTTTATTGCTTATGTTAAAATTTCTTTAGTTTTAGGTTTGTTTGTAGCTTCACCTATAGTATTGTTTCAAATATGGATGTTTATTAAGCCAGGGCTGAAGGTAAAAGAGAGAAAATATGTACTTTTTGCAATGTTTATGGGCATTATTTTTCTTTTAATTGGTGTATCATTTGCTTATTTTATAATTATTCCTATGACAATTAAGTTTTTTATTAAGATGTCTGTGGATCAAATTGCACCATTATTTTCTTTCGCTAATTATATCAGCTTTATTAGCTCCTTACTTTTATCATTTGGCTTAGTATTTGAGCTACCATTAATTATTATTTTGCTGACCCAATTAGGTTTAGTTGCTCCAAATACTTTTAAGAAATATAGAAAAATGGTTATTCTAGGAATATTTATAGTTGCAGCAATACTAACACCGCCAGACGTTGTTTCTCAAACTATGATGGCAATTCCTATGTTATTTTTATATGAGTTTAGTATTATAGTTTCAACTATAATATATCGAAAAAAGAAGGAAGAAAAGCAATCTAAAATAAATGACGAGTCATAATATAAAAGTCTGCCTAAGGCAGACTTTTATATTTTAAAACCCGTGTTTTTTAGCTATACTATCTAAGTTTATATATAAAGGACATAAAAATATTTTAAATATCTAAGAAAAAGGATATAATCTATATTAAGAGGAAAAAGATAGCACTGAATAGTGAATTTTGGGGGGTATATTATGAAAACTAAAATACTGAAGATATTTATATTTTTAATTATTACTGTAGTAGTATTGGTAGGTTGTGCTGGAAAGCCAGATACAATTGGAATTATAGAAGGAACAGATGAGAAAGAGGATTTACTGAAAGTATATACTAGCTTTTATCCCTACTATGATTTTGCTAAAAATCTAGGGGGAGATAATATTCAGCTCGATACAATAGTACCTACAGGTACAGAACCTCATAGCTTTGAGCCTTCTCCTAAAACCATTGCAGAGCTGGAGAAGGCAGATGTTTTTATTTATAATGGTCTTCATATGGAGCCTTGGGTAGATAGAGTACTTAACTTATTAGAGGGCAAAGATATTTATATAGTTGATGCTAGTAAAGCAGTGGAACTAATTAATTATGATACAAAGCATAATGATGATCATAATCATGAAGATGAGCAGGAAGAGGAACATGACCACGACCATGGAGAATATGATCCTCATATTTGGGTAGATCCTGTTAATGCAATACATATTTCTAAAATGATTAAAGAAGCTTTTATAGATGTAGATCCTAATAATAAAAATATCTATGAAGAAAACTTTAATAATTTTAAAGGTGAATTAGATAAGTTAGATGAGTCATTTAGAGTAGGACTAAAGGATGCTACTGAAAGAAAAATAATTGTATCCCATTCTGCTTTCGGATATTTAGCTAGAAGATATAATATAGAAGAAATCTCAGTGGCTGGTATTTCTCCACATGCGGAGCCAAGTCCTAAACGACTTGCACAGTTGACTAAAATTGCAAATGAGAATAAAATTAACTATATATTTTTTGAAGCTTTGGCAAATGTTAAAACCGCAGAGGTTTTAGCTAAAGAAGCTAACTTAGAAGTTTTAACGTTGTACAATGTAGAAGGCTTGACAGATAAACAAAATAAAAATGGAGAAGACTATATTTCTCTTATGTATAAAAATTTAGAGACATTAAAGAAAGCTTTGGTGAAGTAGATGGATAAGGTTTTAGAAGTGAAAAATATATATTTTGGATACGATGAAAAATATATATTAGAAAATATAAATTTGAATATTTATAAGGGTGATTTTTTAGGAATTGTAGGGCCAAATGGTTCTGCTAAAAGCACATTACTTAAAATTATGCTAGGAATTTTAAAACCACAAAAAGGTGGTGTTAGCTTATTGGATTTACCTATTGAAAAATTTAATCAATGGGGTAAAATAGGCTATATATCTCAAAGAGTAAGGGATTTTAACTCTGCATTCCCTGCAACGGTTGAAGAAGTTGTAGGGGCTAACTTATATACTCAAATGGGTTTTCTAAAGTTTTTTAATGCAAAGCATAAAGAAAAGATAAGAGAGGTATTAGACGTAGTTAATATGTCTAATTATCAAAAACATCTAATTGGTAATTTATCAGGAGGTCAACAACAGAGAGTTTTTATAGCTCGTACTCTTATTAGTAATCCTGAAATTATTTTTATGGATGAGCCCTTAATTGGAGTAGATGTACAATCCCAGGAACAGTTTTACGGGCTGATGGAAAAGTTAAACAAAGAATTAGGAATTACTTTAATTATGGTATCTCATGATATAGGTGTAATTACTAACCGGGCCAATCGAGTAGCATGTGTTGGCAATAAACAGGTGTTTGTACATTCTTCACAGGACTTTAATGAGCAGGAATACATTAAAGAGGTTTATGGAGAAAACTCAAGTCTATTAAATCATAGACATTAATAAAGGGGAATAGTTATGTTAGAAATGTTGACTTACAGTTTTATGCAAAGGGCGTTTTTAGCTGGTATTATGGTTGCAGTTATTTGCCCGGCAATAGGTATTTTTCTTGTTTTAAGAAGAATGTCAATGATAGGTGATACATTATCTCATGTAGCCTTGGCAGGGGTTGCTGGAGGTATGCTAGGGGGTATTTATCCTGTGTACTCCGCCCTAGGTTTTTCAGTTTTAGCTGCTTTAGCTATCGAAAAACTTAGAAAAGAATACGAACAATATGCAGAACTATCTATTGCAATTATGCTTTCAGCGGGTATAGGATTAGCTACTATATTTATTAGTTTGGGGAGTTCTAATTCTGCTATTTTTAGTTATCTATTCGGAAGTATAGGTTTAGTATCAAATCATGATATTTTGGTTATTTTTATTTTAGGATTTTTTATACTTTTATCTATAATAGTTTTCTATAGATCATTATTTTATATGGCCTTTGATGAGGAGGCTGCAAGATTAGCTGGAGTTTCGATAAAATGGATTAACCTTTATTTTACTGTCTTAGTTGCAATGACAATTGCAGTATCTATGAGGATTGTTGGAGTACTTTTAGTATCATCCCTAATGGTTATACCTGTAGCTACTAGTTTACAAATTTCTAAGAGCTTTAGACAGACTTTTATGTACTCTATATTGTTTGGTGTACTATCTGTATTAATAGGACTTTCTGTATCATTTTATGGTGATTTAGCTCCAGGCGGAACTATTGTAATGTCATCGGTAGTATTATTATTTATTATACTTATTGCTAAAAACACTAAAAAAAGAATAAGACTTTAGAAAAAATAATATATTGTATAAAAATAAAACTCCATAATTATGGAGTTTTATTTTTATACAATATATTAATGCTTGTTAGAAGATTTTTGTTGAATAACATCTTGTCTACAAGCAACTCTTTCTTTTAATGTTGAAAAAGAGTTACAGTGATCCATATCTGATGTGATTTCCCAATGAAGAACGTAAGTAAGAGCAACCCTTATAACAACAATACCTGCAATTGTAAAAATCTGCTTTAAGTCTTTAGCGAATAAAGTTGATAAAATTTCTCCGCCCAATAAAAATGTAAGTCCAAGAGATAGGGCTCTTGCAAGTTCAATCTTGATAACGTCATCGCTAAGGTCAAATCCTCTTGCTGCATATCTAATAAAGCACTTTAATGCAGTAAAGGTAATTATAAATACACCAAGGATTTCTAATAAATAGATGATATTAGGTACTACTAGTTCAATAAAATGGTGTAACATGTAAAATTCCTCCTATATTGTAGTAAAATTAACAAAATAATTGCCCAACATCTATTATCCTACTCTATACTCATTTTGTCAATATTATTTCAGTCGATTCTATACAAAGGTCAATGATTTAAATATTTAATAGGTATATTTACATTAGGCATATACAATTATATGCTTTCATAATAATGTATTTTTGATATAATAGATAATGGTTATCAATATAAATAATATATGTTATTTATATAAGGGGTAAACATTGTGGGAGGAGGAAACTAGTATGGAAATGGCAGACGTTGATATATTAAAAAAGGCACCTGTATTTAAAGATTTAAGTGACAAGGACCTTGAGCAAATTAGTAGTGTGACTATAGAGAAAAATTTACGTAAAGGTACAATTATTTTTATGGAAGGTGATAGGGGAGAAGCCTTTTACTTTATTAAGTCTGGAAAGGTAAAGGTATATAAAACAACCCCAGACGGAAGAGAACTGATATTTGCTATTCTTTCAGATGGTGATGTATTTGCTGAGGTTGCACTGTTTAACGATATTGCGTATCCAGCTGGGGCAGAGGTTTTAGAAGATTCATGTATAGGAATGATACGTAATGAAGATCTTGAAAACCTTATTAAGAAAAATGCAGATATAGCACTTCACATTATAAAGGTATTTAGTAAAAAACTGTATAGCTCTCAACAAAAGGTAAAAGAGTTAGCTTTAGGTGATACCTATGCAAGAACTGCTCAGACAATTATTAAGCTAGCTCAAAATAACGGTAAGCAGACACCTGAAGGTATAGAGCTACAATTGAACCTTTCAAGACAAGATTTAGCTAACTTAATAGGAACTGCAAGAGAAACTGTTAGTAGAGCTCTAAGTCAGTTTAAAAAGGAAGGATCTATAGATATTGATAGAAAGAAAATAGTTATTAAAGATATGCAAAAATTAAAAGCTTGGACACGATAGCTATCGAATAAAAAATAATAATCTATTAAATAAGCTTAGAAGATGTTTAGATTTACATCTTCTAAGCTTATTTTTTTATTATGCATTTAATTTTTCTATAAGTAGATTAACATCAATTCCATGTACTGCTGCTGCTTGTTCTAAAGACTCCATTTGAGAAGATGGACAACCAAGACAACCCATTCCAAAGGACATCAAAATCGGTGCTGCATTGGGATTAATCCTTAAAATATCACCTATAAGCATTTCTCTAGTAATTTTCATAAAAGCCTCCTATTATTTTATATTTGTTTAGTTAGAAACTAGTAAATATGTTTATAATTTATTTTATTATATATTTAAATTTTGGATTGAAATATGAGTAAAATCACTTTTTAATGTGACTTTTATCACAGTTATATATTGATCTTATCTTATTATTTATTTTGCTTTCTAAGAATGTATAAAATTTTTTAATAAGCTCTAGGTATTTGTGATTTTTAACTTAAAGCTTAAAATCTAGGTGTGATATTAAGCGTTGTGAAATTAGTAGAATAATTTTAAGTAGGATATTAGTTTATGAGATAGATTCAAACCACTTTTTTATTGTATATTCCATGAAAATTTAGGAAAACTAAGGTATATAAAAATAAAGCTAATATATTTTGTAAAGGAGGATACAAATTGTCTAAGGAAAATATTAAAAGTACATACGAAGATAGTGCAAAGAGAATGTCAGGAGCTCAAAAAAATATAGGTGCTGAGCTAACACCAGAACATTTCAATGATCCAAGCTTACATATAGATTTGCATAATAAGATTAAGGTAGATTATAACAGTATTGAAAAGTCTTCTTCTATGGAAGAGTTACATAAGTGGCAACGTGAACATGTAGATAAAGGGGATCAGACAAAAGAAGGATATCCATTAAATGTGATGATAGATCCTGCAATGAGAGAAATGTATCAAGTCGTGCACAAAGCTGGTATGACAAACGTATTTGATAGATTTAGTGAGCAACAGCCAATCCAATGTAAATTCTGTATCGAAGGATTATCCTGTCAGCTTTGTGCAAATGGTCCATGTAGAATTAGTCCTAAGGTACCTAGGGGTGTATGTGGGGTAGATGCGCATACTATGGTAGCAAGAAACTTTATGTATAGACATGTTACTATAGGTACTTCAGCAAATATTTTTCATTGTCATCAGGCAGCTCGTACATTAAAGGCAGCTGGGGAGAATCCAGAGAGCGGATTAAAAATAAGAGATGCTGAAAAGTTAAAAAAATATGCTGATATGGCAGGTCTAAATGTAAATCAGCCTATAGAAAATATAGCTGTAGAATTTGCTAAGTGGGTTATGGATGATATACATGCACCTCATCATGTGGAATCTAAAACTGTAGAAGTGTTTGCACCTACTAAGCGTAAAGAACTTTGGAGAAAGTTAGGTTTATTCCCAGGAGGAGGCTATAGTGAAGTAGCTTATGCTCAAACAAGATGTATGACAAACTTTAACTCGGATCCTGTAGAATTCCTTTTAAACAGTGTAAGATTAGGGATTGCTAATGAATATCAAGGCCTATTTTTACTATGTATTATTCAAGAAATTTTAATGGGTAGTCAAGAAATTACTATGAAAAAACAAAATATGGGGCTTTTAAAGGATAATATGATTAATGTTGTTACAAACGGTCATATGCCATTATTGGCTCATGTAGCTATTGACCTTGCGTCTAGTGTTGAATGGCAGGAGAAAGCTAAGGCTGTTGGTGCAGAAGGTATTCAAATTTTAGGACATGTATGTGAAGGTCAACAACTTATTAACTATGAAGGTACCCATAATCAAAAAGCCTATGGGGGTCAAGAAGGTGAGTGGCTATCTCAAGAATATTTATTGGCTACTGGTGTAGTTGATTTATTTATGTTTGACTATAACTGTACAGTGCCTACAATGCCAATATTTGCAAAGAGATTTGGAACTAAATTATTAAGTACACATCCTGTTATAAAGCTGCAAGGAACTGAAACATTAGACTTTATTCCAGAAAAAATGAAAGAACAAGCAGAAAAAGCATTAAATATGGCAATTAAAGCATTTGAAGAAAGAAAGGCTGAGCATAGAGAAACATATATTCCTCCTCACATATCCGACACAATGGTTGGCTTTAGTACAGAATCAATAAAAAAAGCCTTAGGTGGTAGCTTTGATCCTCTAATTGAGCAAATAGCTAATGGTAATATTAGAGGAATAGCCACAATTGTTGGATGTACTACAGCTAGATATGGACAAGGTGGTAGTAATATATTTAAGATGACAAAAGAGTTAATCAAAAATAACATCCTTATATTATCTGGTGGATGTACTTCCAGTGTTATGCAATATACTGGACTTACAAATCCTAAAGCTGCTGAAGAATGTGGAGAAGGATTAAAAGCTGTATGTAAACAATTAGGTATACCTCCAGTGCTTAGCTATGGTGCTTGTGTGGATATTGGAAAGATGACTCACACAGCAAAAGAATTAGCAGACGCCTTAAATGTAGATACGAATAAGCTTCCTTTAGTTATTGGAGCTCCTGAGTATTTAGAACAAAAAGCTGTAGCTGATGCGTGTACTGCAGTTGCTTTAGGATGGTTAGTTCATGTTGCTCCAGTTCCATCTATTACAGGTAGCGATGTTGTAGTAAAAACTTTAACAGAGACTACTGAAACTCTAGGTTTAGGGAAAGTTATGGTAGAGATGGATGCAGAGAAGGCAGTACAAATCTATATAGACCATATTGAAAATAAACGAAAAGAATTAGGGTTAAACTAGCGGTTATTATACTAAAGGGAGATGGATAAATTGATATATGAAAATATAAAAGATTATATCCGATACTTAGATAAAGAGAAGAAATTTTTTAATAATGTAAATGAAATAAATCAATATAATATTGGATCTATTGCAGAAGTTATCCAGTATTATAACATTAAAGAATATAATGATCCTATATATAGTAAAAGTGAAATTAGAAGAGGAATTAAAAGATATTTTTCATGCTAATTAGTTAAGAAAAATTTTGTCATATATTAATAATATGCTAATATAAATTTATAATTAAAATATAGGAGGGATTTAAATGTCGAAAGAAGTTATAATTTTTACGAGTAGCACATGTTCACATTGTCATACGGCCAAAGAATATTTTTCAGATAAGGGTATTCAATTTATAGAAAGAAACATTCAAACCGATACATCAGCTAGAAAAGAATTAATGCAAAGAGGAATTATGGCAGTGCCTGTAATTCAAATTGGAGAAGAAGTAATAGTTGGATTTGATAGAGAGAGAATAGAGGAATTATTAGCAGAATAATAGAGGAAATCGAAAGGAGATGTGAATATTCACATCTCCTTTCGATAGTATAATAAAATATACTTTTGTGCTAACAATAGACGATCTTTATATTTTATATTTTTTAAGTTGATTTTTAAAGTTATTAATTAATGTTTCAAACAGGCCTATACTGTCGGATAAATCACTAACTTTTTCGGTATATTGAGTTACGTTGGCACTCATTTCCTCAGACGCAGCAGAATTCTCTTCAGCGATAGATGCTAGAGAATGAATATTTTCAATTACAGAATTTAGTCTATTGGTTTCTGATGATAGTTCATCTATCAATCTTACTATAACACTTGATGCATCCAAAATCTTATTAGTGGAAACTTGATTATTAATAGTTACCTTTTCTAATGTTTCGTTACTTGTTTCTAGTTGGTCGTATTGGGATTGTATTTTATATACTAAGGTTTCAATTTGCTTTATAAAGAAAATTAAATTGTTATTTATCTCTCCTACCGCATCTTTAGAATGCTCAGCTAACTTTCGTATTTCCTCTGCAACTACGGTAAAGCCTCTACCAGCTTCACCAGCTCGCGCTGCTTCTATAGCTGCATTGAGAGCTAAAAGATTTGTTTGATCTGCAATAGCTTCGACAGTAGAGCTTATTTCCATAATCTTACTAGCTTGTGATGAAATCTCTCTACCTTGATGATTAACGTCAGAAAAATTATCTTTTACATCATTGATTAATTCGGTAGCCTGTTTAATTTCATGGAAGGATTTTTGCAGCCCTAAACTGGCTTCTTCTAATTGATTTTTACTTTCAGTTTCTTCGGCTACAATATTAGATAGTCTAGTAACGTATTCATCTAATTGATACACAGACTCTCCTGTCTCCTCCGCCTGATGGGTCGCACCTAGAGCCACCTCATGAACAATAGATGATATGGAATCTGAAAAAATTCTCATAGTTTGCGCAATTTCTGTAAACTGTTCTACAAACTTTGTCAAATCATCTGTACCGCCTTTAAGAAAAAGAAAATCCTTTTTTAAAACTTCTTTTGTTTCGTTCAGTTCATTAACTATGGTTTCTATAGTATCTTTTGTTTTTAGTGTGGTTTTACTTGCAAAATCATAATCTTTAAGTTTTATAATTTCTTGGTTTACAATATTAATGGGTTTTGTAACTATAAAAGCCACAACGTAAGTAGATACGAGTGTAATTAAGGATATTAATATATTTGAAATCCAATTCGTACTATTACTTAAAAATATTAAAGCTAAGAAAGTAATAATACTTGGAACTATACTAACTTTTAAAGGAAGATTTTTTAAAATACCAAAACTAAATAATTTTGAAGAAAAAACATTAATTATAGTATCTGGAGATTTTTCTACTTTAATATGTACTCTCATCTTTTTTCGACCATCTTTGTGAGTTCCAGTTTCTAAAATAGAGAACTCTAATTTTTCATTAAAAAATGAGGAGCTACCTTCTAAAAGACCTAAGAAATAATCAAAAAGACCACGTTTAGAAATATAAGTAATTTCTAGTTCGTTCTCACTAACATCTTTAGCAATTAATCTTGGTGGAGTAGCTCCCTTTATTAATTTTGTTAACTGGCTATGTACATCGTCCATCATCATTAAGAAGCCTTTAAGGCTTCGTCTTTCAAAATAGGATGGAAACCATTTGTGGAATGAACTTATGTTTTGTCTTCCTACTTTACGCCAAATTTCATTAGTAGGTATATTAGTTAGTTTAGAAACTTGATTAAAAACTTCAAATATTTCTTCATCAGCTATATCTTCTAACGGCGTTATAATTTTGGTTTTATCCCAATTAGTAAATTGTAGTGCTGTATCCACAGTATTATCATCAAATATATCTCTTAGACTGCTTAACCATGTGGATACAATTGTTCCCTTCATAAAAAAGCCCCCTTGCATTATTTTTAACTCTATATCAAAGTATATAATATTTTATATACAATATTATACATTTAATTAGTTTATTATATCATAAAACCCAATATTTACGAATTAGATTTTATAAATGAGGGCTTAAGTCATATTGAGTTTTAGAATTGTTATATATTGCATAAATAGAGAAATTTAATGTACTATAAATATAGTGCAAGATAATGTTTAGGAGGATTTTATTTTGAAATAATATATATGAGGGAAAAAAGCATTAAAAAGATGGTAGAATATTCAAAAATATGATACAATACAATGGACTATGAAATATAACCTATCATTAATGGAGGTGTGTTTAATGAAAACAGATGTACAAATTGCGCAGGAAGCAAAAATGCTACCTATTATCGACATCGCTGATGGATTAGGAATTAATGAGGATGAGTTAGAGTTTTATGGAAAGTACAAGGCAAAGGTTTCGCTGGATATTTTCGACAGATTAAAGGATAAACCTGATGGGAAGTTAATATTAGTAACTGCTATAAACCCAACCCCAGCAGGAGAAGGAAAGACTACTACCAATGTTGGCTTAAGCATGGGGCTAAATAAAATAGGAAAGAAAACTATTACAGCACTTAGAGAGCCTTCATTAGGACCAAACTTTGGTGTAAAGGGCGGAGCAGCAGGCGGAGGATATGCACAAGTAGTTCCTATGGAAGATATTAATCTTCACTTTACAGGAGATATTCACGCAATGACAACAGCTCATAATCTTTTAGCTGCTTTGTTAGATAACCATCTACACCAAGGGAATCAATTAAACATTGATTCAAGAAGAATAGTGTGGAGAAGGGTATTAGACATGAATGACCGTGCCCTTAGAAACATTGTAGTTGGACTTGGAAGCAGAGCGGATGGAGTACCTAGACAAGATGGATTTGATATTACTGTTGCTTCAGAAATTATGGCTATTCTTTGTTTAGCAACTAGCTTAGAGGACTTAAAGGAAAGAATAGGTAAGATAGTTGTAGCATACAATTTTGATAATCAACCAGTAACTGTAAAGGATTTAAATGCAACAGGTGCATTGTCACTGTTACTTAAGGATGCAATTAAACCTAATCTAGTACAAACTTTAGAAAATACACCTGCATTTATTCATGGAGGTCCATTTGCTAATATTGCTCATGGCTGCAACAGTGTTTTGGCTACTAAACTAGGATTAAAACTTGCTGATTATGTAGTAACTGAGGCTGGTTTTGGAGCCGACTTAGGTGCAGAAAAATTCTTTGATATTAAATGTAGATTTGCAGATTTAAAACCAGATTGTGCTGTTATTGTTGCTACTGTTAGAGCTCTTAAAAATCACGGTGGTGTTCCAAAGGCTGAATTAAATCAAGAAAACTTACAGGCTCTTGAAGTAGGCTATGGAAACTTAGAAAAGCATATTGAAAATGTTCATAAGTTTGGTGTGCCAGTTGTTGTTGCTATTAACAAGTTTCCAACAGATACAGAAGCAGAAATTGATTTCCTACGCAAGCATTGTGCTGCTAAGGGGGCTGAAGTAGTTCTTTCGGATGTATGGGCAAACGGTGGAGATGGTGGAGTTGAAATGGCTAAGAAGGTAGTAGAAATTACTGAAACTCAAACATCAAATTTCAAACCTATTTATGATGTTAATTCCAGCATTTCTGAAAAGATCAACACAATTGCAAAAGAAGTTTACGGTGCAGATGGAGTTGATTTTACTAAGAGTGCTCAAACCCAAATAAAGAGATACGAAGATCTAGGATTAGATAAAATGCCTATTTGTATGGCGAAAACTCAATATTCTCTATCTGATGATCCATCGCTAATTGGTAAACCTTCAGGATTTAGAATTACAGTAAAAGAAATTAGATTATCAGCTGGTGCAGGATTCTTAGTAGCATTAACAGGTGACATTATGACAATGCCAGGGCTGCCTAAGGTTCCAGCAGCAAACCATATGGATATTCTTGAAAGCGGAGAGATAGTAGGGTTATTCTAATACAAAAATATAATAGTATTACATATAACAAGAAAGTCTGGAGTTATCCAGACTTTCTTGTTATTATATAATCATTATATTAATTAATTATAAATGGAGGTGTTAAAATTGTCATTTTTATATTCCTTTATGAGTTTAATATTAATTGCAATCGCATTGGGAATACCAGTAGTTATTACAATATTATTGTTAAGACGTTTTGGCAAAGCGCCAAGTAGCCATGAAGATTATTTATTAGAAAAAATAAGGGAACTAGAAGGTCGTATCAAAGCCTTAGAAGATGAAATGTTTTAATAGGTATTCAACTATTTAAACTTATTTAATAAGTTTTCAAATTCATCTTTACTAATTTTTAAATTTAAATCTGTAAGAGGCTTTGCTTCCTTACCTTGAAGCTTATCTAGAAATGAAGGCTCATTTTTTTGATAGATAATACCTGAGCATAATCCATCGGTTTCTATTAATTTGTTCATAGCAGCCTGGTAGTTACTAGAATCATAGGTGGAATCTTCATCAATATTTTTAATATTTTCTCTATACCATTGATAAGTATTTACTTTATTAAAAGTTACACAAGGACTAAAAATATTAATTATAGAAAATCCATCGTGCTCTATTCCCTTTACTATTATATCTATTAGTTGGTCTTGGAACCCTGAGAAGCCTTGGGCTAAATAAGTTGCGCCAGCAGCAAGTGCTGTAATACCAGGTTTTAGTGGGTTATCCATAGAACCAAATGGAGTGCTTTTGGTTTCAAAGCCAGTATCACTTAAAGGAGATGTATGTCCTTTTGTAAGTCCATATATTTGATTATTTAATACTATATATGTCATATTTAAGTTTCTTCTTATTGCATGTAGTGTATGACTAGTTCCAATTGCAAAACCATCACCGTCTCCACCAGCAGCTATAACCACTAAATCTTTATTAGCCATTTTAATACCTTGTGCTATTGGCAATGAGCGCCCATGTATACCATGAAAGCTGTAACCATTTAAGTAGCCAGATAGTCTGCCAGAGCATCCTATTCCGGTTATACTGGCGAATTTATCTATAGGTATTTCTAGCTTTGATGCAGCTACTTGGATTGCCCTTAGTATTGAAAAGTGTCCACAACCAGGACACCAAGTTGGTGTTACCTTATTGCTATAATCTTGCATAGTAGCCATTACGCCCACTCTCCTATCTTCTCGACAAGTTCATTTATTGTAAAATTAGTACCGTCATATTTTGTAATGCTATGAATTTTATTATGATATCCTAACTCTTCCTTAATAATGGAAGCCAACTGTTTACGATAATTATTTTCTACAATAACTATTTTGTCGTAATTTTCTAATAGAGAAGTCAATTGCTTTTTAGGTAGAGGACGAATCATTCTAATTGCTCCAAAATCTATTTTTTTATCGCTTAAATATGCAGCTTCCTTTATAGCACCGAATACTGATCCGAAAGTTAAAAATAATGTATTATTGCTATTATTCGTTCTATAAATATCAATAGATTCTTCATTTTCTAATGGAGCAGTCTTACTTAATCGTTTTTCCATCATATTTTTTCGATTTTCCGGTTTTTCAAGGGGAAGACCTAGCTCGTTGTGTTCTATTCCAGTAACATGATGTCCACCATTTAGCATACCTGGGAAGCTTCTAGGTGAAATACCATCCTCCGTAAGTCTATATCTTTTGAAGGTTCCTCTTTCAATATTGGAGAGTTCATCTTTTATAACTACTTTTCCTCTATCAATCACAACCTGATTATAATCTAGGTCATCAATTGTCTGCGGAGAAAGACCTAAAGATAAATCTGACAAAATAAACACAGGGCACTGATATTTATCTGCTAGGTTAAATGCTCTAATTGTATCGTAAAAGCAATCTTCTACTGTGGAAGGAGATAAAATAATGTTTGAGTATTCTCCATGTCCTCCATAATATATGGCAAATAAATCACTTTGCTCATGTTTAGTTGGAAGTCCTGTACTAGGGCCTCCTCTTTGAATATCAGCTATTACAACAGGAGTCTCTGTAATTCCTGCAAGTCCGATACCTTCCATCATTAAAGATATACCAGGTCCTGAAGTAGCAGTCATGCTTCGTACACCACCGTAAGAAGCACCTACAGCCATTGTAATAGCAGCAATCTCATCTTCAACTTGTACCATAGCTCCTCCATAACGTGGAAGAACCTTCCCCATATATTCCATTACTTCAGAAGCAGGAGTAATTGGATATGAAGGTATAAATCTACAACCTGCCATTAAAGCACCAAATCCTATAGCTTCATTCCCCATCATAACTGCTTTGGATGATTTTTTTTCAGGTATGGATAAAAAGTAATCTTCTTTATTAAATATATCACCATCATAATTATAGGCTTCTTTAAGTGCTTTTAAGTTTTTTTCAACTATTTCATCACCTTTAGTATGGTATTTTTCTTTTAAGGCTTGGGACAATTCATTTTCATTAAGACCCATTAACCGACCTAGAAAGCCAAGTGCACAAGTGTTTTTTATTATTGGAGCACTTAAACCTTTTGCTATTTCTGTAATAGGTAATGGGATTAATGAGTCTTTTTTGTAGCTTAAATCCTTAGAAGATAATATAGAGTCGAATAATATCAAGCCATTTGGCTTAAGCTTACGATTAAACAAGTCAATTGTTTCTTTATCTAATGCCAATATAATATCTAATCTATCTTCAGAATAAAGCTGTTTTTCCACACCAATAGATATTGTCATTGTAGTGTTGCCGCCTTTAATTCTAGAAGAAAAATTTCTATTTCCATAGGTGTAGTATCCTAAATTAGATAGAGTTTTCATTAAATTAGTGCCTAGACTAACTACGCCTTCTCCTTGAATGCCTCCAATTAATAAAGTTAAATTTTTTTTCAAATAACTCACTCCTAAGAATATAATATATCAATAATTATCTACTATTATTTATATTACTACCATATTTTAATCATGATTAATCATGTATAGTTGTATATATAAAGTAAACGCAAGACTATTATTTAACATATCAATATTCTGAATTTTAATTAAATTATAGCGCAAAATAATATTTAGTTGACAGGAGGATACATAACCTATAAAATATTGTAAAACATAAGATATAAAGCGATGAATAAGAGTAGTAGCTATAATGTTTTTCTATAGCGAGCCGAAGATGGTGGAAGTTCGGTGTTAAGCATATAGTGAATGGACTTATGAGTGCTGGCTGAAATAATAGTAAGCTAAGACGGCATTCCTCCGTTATAAGGAAAGTTGAATTATAAACGACAAGTAGGATGCTTTGCATCAACTAGAGTGGTACCGCGGAGAAAAGCTCTTCGTCTCTAAACAATTAGGGATGAAGAGCTTTTATTTTTAGATAAGGGAGTATATTTTTCTAATTGTTTAAGGTTTCTAAAAAGTTAGGATGATTGCAATGTTTCGAGCACTTGAAGTTTTTAAATAAGGTTAAAAATTTAAGTGTGGTATGAATCTTTGTGATAGCATCTAATGAGTTTTTTAAATTAATAAAAGGAGGTAAACTAAATGAGTAATCAAAACAAAAAAGTAGTATTTAGTGGTGCACAACCAACAGGAAGTTTAACATTAGGTAATTATATTGGAGCTGTACAAAATTGGAAGGTTTTAGAAGAAGAGCATGATTGTTTGTACTGTATTGTAGATTCACATTCTTTAACTATACGTCATGATCCGAAAGAATTTCGAAAAACTTCATTGTCATTTTTAGTACAGTATTTAGCAAGTGGCCTAGACCCTGAGAAGAACATTATTTACTTTCAATCCCATGTTCCACAGCATGCAGAATTAAGTTGGATTTTAGGTTGTAACACATATGTAGGGGAATTAAACAGAATGACTCAGTTTAAAGATAAGTCAGAAAAAAATAAGGATAATATTAATTCTGGTTTATTTACTTATCCTGTACTTATGGCAGCGGATATATTATTATATAGAGCTAATCTTGTGCCTGTTGGTGAAGATCAAAAACAACATTTAGAGATAACTAGGGATATTGCTATGCGTTTTAATAATTTATATGGAGAAACTTTCCCAATACCAGAAGCTCATACACCAAAGGTAGGGGCTAGAATTATGAGTTTACAAGAACCAACTAAAAAGATGTCAAAGTCTGACGATAATGTTAATGGAACAATATTTTTAATGGATTCTGATGATGTTATTATGAAGAAGATGAAAAGAGCAGTTACGGATAGTGAAAATCTTGTAGCCTATAGAGACGAACAACCAGGGGTTAAAAATTTAATTACCATATATTCTAGGCTATCAGGTTTATCTATAGAAGAAATAGTATCTAAATATGAAGGTAAGGGCTATGGTGCCTTTAAGAAGGATACAGCTGAAGTGATTATAGAATTTTTAAGACCATTTAAGAAGAGTTATGAGGATTATATGAATAACTTAGATTATGTAGAAAAAGTGTATAAAAATGGGGCAAAAAGAGCTTATGAGTTAGCAGAGGACACTATGAGTTTGGTACGTAGCAGAATTGGATTAATAGAAAAATAATTATAAGTATAACAAAAGGCTGAAAATTAAATAAATTTTCAGCCTTTTGTTATACCATATTATTGACGAATTGAAAAACCTGCGTTTTCAATCACTTTCTTAACTTCATCAATATTATCAGTTTCAATCCTAACAATAATTTTTACTACTTTAGTAGGTACGTTAGGATCGTCTATTAGTAAACTTATAATATTGGCACCCGCTTTAGAAATAACATCAGTTAAAGCTGCTAATCTTCCTTTAATATCATAGGAAGTAATTACAAGTTTATGTCCCTTATCTATTCCATAAAGATGTGTATAATGTCTAAAAATAGTTTTATGAGTAATAATACCTAAAAATTCTCCTTCAGTATTATTAATAACAACAAATGGGATATTAGTTTCCGCAAGAAGCAGGGCAGCATCCTCAACACTATCGTAAAGTGTAAGGCTCGGTATGTCTGTATGAATTAAGTCATTTACAGTTATGTTGTTATTCTTTTCTTCCATCATAGCTTTTAAAAGCTTTACCTTTGCAATTACACCTACAAATTTATTGCCTTTTACAACAGGTAATGATAAAAAATTTCCTTCCTCAATTACTTTCAGTGTGGATTTCAAATCTAGGCTAGGATCAATCAATATAAGCTTTTCTTTGGGTACAATAAAATTAATAGAAATCATAGTTATCCCCCTTTTAAATATACTCATTTAAATATATAATGCTATTTAGAAAATATGTATACTAGTATTTAAAAAATAAAATTCTACTTTGTAAATACCCTTTAAATTAATAGACAAACATATTAATAGAAGAAAATACCACTAATAAACAATTAGTATATAGAAAAAATATATATAAGTGAGGTGATATTATGATAAATAAGAATAAAGTAGTTATCCCTGAGGCTAGACAAGCATTAGAATTATTCAAAGAGGAAATTGCTAATGAACTTGGATTGGAAAATGAAACTAGAGCCGGGTATGTAGGTGGACATATGGTTAAAAAAATGGTAGAGGATGCAGAAAAATCCTTAGTGCATTTAGGAAGGTCATAGTACCTTCTCTTTTTTTTAGTATCATAATATTGACTGAATTGAATATAAAAGGTATGCTTATTATTAATAGGTATTATTGCAATCTAAAGCAAAAAAGTAAGTATATATAGTGAGCTAAGGGAAGTGGTAGATTGAAAAAAACTAGTAAACTAATCGTTCTTATATTTTTTACTATATTCGGTATAACAATCGGTATTCAATTTAACTCAATGATAGGTGGAGATTTTACTTCTCCACACAAAAATGAAATAGAGGCTCAGGAGGTATCAGATCTAAGAAAAACTACTGAAGATATGAAAACAAGAATAATTGATTTGAAAAAACAAGTGGATACACTAGAGCAAGAACGGGCTGTTGAAAGTGTTCCTTTACAAAAGTTAAAAACAACTGTAGATGAGTATAAATTTTTAGCAGGGTATTCATCGGCTTCTGGACCAGGAATTACTATTGTGTTAGATAGTGACTTACAAGAGAATATTGCTGAAATTATTGAGGGAAGAAGGTATTTAATCAGCTTGGTTAATGAGTTGAAAGTTTTCGGAGGAGAAATGGTATCTATTAATGATTATAGAGTTGTTGGGCGTAGCGAGATAACATTAGCTGGAAATCATATTAATGTACATGGTAAGCCTATTGCTCCCCCATATATTATTCAAGCTATCGGGAGTACAGACTCACTCAAACGTTATGTAGAACATGGAACAATTTTATTTGAACTTATGGCATCTAATGGGATTACTTCGAATATAAAGTTTTCAGAGGATATTAAAATACCTGCATTAGTAAAGGAAAAGCCATTACAGTTTTCAAATATAGTGGAAGATTAGTAATTTTCAACAATTTAGTGGTTTGCGATTTCTTACAAAATAAAAAACAATAAGTCATAAAGCCTTATTGTTTTTTATTTTGTAATTGTGATAATATCAGACTATTTATTTTGAGTACTTAAGATTTAAGTGTGACAGGAGTCAACGCGATAGCATTAAATGACTTTTAACATCCAATTTTATAAAAGCATTCTGTATTGAATGTATTAATAGATTCATCAATAACTAATAACTTAGAATTATATCCACTATAAGCATCTATATCTTGAAAAGCTGGTAGTGTTATAGAAGCTAGAACTAAAAGCATTATTAGGCTTTTTTTCATTAAAATCTACCTCCTTTAAGAATAAGATTTTTAAAATCTTCAACAAAAATCTTGTTTAATATATTTTTTGTAAAGTAGCTAAAAATATTACAGTAGTTTATGGAAGTTGAATTGGCTTAAAGATTATATTGTATGTTTTTCCTGGGAAATAATTTGTCGTAAAACCAAAAAATATTATAAATTATGCTAAAATAAAAGGAGAGGTGAAATTATGAGAGTAAGGAATATTTCAAATGCAAAAGAATTATTGAAGGAATATGCTTATTATATAGAAAATCCAAGTTTATCAAAAGGTAATTGGAAGGCTCATTTTAAAAATCATAATCCTATTCATATAGAAATAGGAATGGGAAAAGGACAATTTTTAACTACTTTAGCTAAGACATATAATTCTATTAATTATATTGGCATCGAAAAAATTGAAGAATTAGTACTAAAATCTGTTAGAAATTTAGAAAATACAGAAATTAGCAATATGGCATTAATACATTTAAATGCATTGAATTTGCAAGATGTTTTTTTGAAAGGTGAGGTTAAAAGAATTTACTTAAACTTTAGTGATCCTTGGCCAAAGGCGAGACATGAGAAAAGGAGATTAACACATAGTAATTTTTTGAAGATGTATAGAAGTATTTTAAGTGAAGATGGAGAAATACACTTAAAAACTGATAGTTTAGATCTATTTGAATTTTCACTTGGAGAGATTGATAGAGAAAGTTTCTATTTAAATGAAATAATATATGATTTATACAATAAACAATATAATGAAATAGCTAAAACTGAATATGAAGAAAAGTTTATATCTCAGGGAAAACCTATTTATAAATGCATTGCTTCGATAAACAAAGACTAAGTTCATATGGGTTTTTAACTGGTCTGAATGATTGTTACGTTGTACCACTGGGAACAAGTAGCCTTGATATGTATATTTCTAAGAGCTGAGCAGTTTCCACTCTATCTTTTAGAAGATAGAGACTTAGAATTGTTAGCTACCGGATTAAAGTGAAGGGTGGATAATGGATGAACATAAAAAGTAAATTTGAAAACTTAATTAATGATGTACAAGATGGATTTAAAATGTCTACTACACAATACTGCTTAAAAAAATTAAACCCTAGAACTTTAATTTCTAAAAATCAATTTGTGAGGAATAGCTATATATCTTCTCCTAATGAGGGCGTAAATCATTTTTATGAAATTGATACTGAAGGTAATCTAGCTTTTTATTTAGTATGTGATGGACAAAAAAGTCTGGAATGGATTCTAGAAGATTTAATGTATAAGATTTCAAAAGAAAATAACTGTATTTATTTAAAATTTATAGTAGGAGCTAAGTCCATAGTTATCCCATTTATGTTAAAGGATACTTACTCTCTGTATTGTCTTACAAGAATAGTAATACAGTCTAATATTATGTTATACTACTTAATGGAAAATAAAAAGGAATATATTTATTTAGGATATAATGAGATAAATATTTCTAAAGAAACTAAAGAATATATAATTAAAAACATAAATTATGAGATTGAAACTGAGAAAATAGAAGCTAAATAAGGCTCTTAACAACTATTTCCAAAATACCTACTAAAATTATATGACAAATTCCCCATGAAATATTTACTAATGCTTCGCTCAGTTTTATATCTTTTTCTTCTCTTAAAACATCCATTACATTAGAATGATCTACTAGTCGGTTAGATTTTTTTAGACGTATTGGCACGAAAAAACCAAAGATTCCAACTGCTATAATAATTGTAGAAACAATATAATTAGCATTTAAAATTGTTGGGAGTAAGTTATTACCTTTTACAAAACCAAATAAAGCTGCTAATAGAGAAGTTAGCAGAATGCTTCCTATAGAGTAGGAAAAGACTTTTTTAAATCTTTCAATAATAGTTTTCATTTGATCACTCCTGTTTTATTATCTAATGAAGTATAGAATTTCTAATTATTAATGGCGATTAAAGACATATTAGGTTAATTAAGTACATATATAATTTTACACTATTTAGGGTATTAAATAAAGGCTTCTTAAGTTAAAAATGCTACTAGTAGAAGCCCTTATTTTTTAAAATTCTTACCATATTAATAAATTACTAGTAGAGATAACAAATACCAATAGCTTCTAATCCTAAGTGAGAACCAATAACTGGACCTAATTCATATATTTCTGTATTAGCATTTGGAAAACGCTTCTGAATCATTTTTTCATACTCTTTTGCCTCGTCTAAAATACCTATATGGCATATACCAATAGTAGAAGCATTAGATGGAATATCTTCAAGCATTTTGTCCATTGCTTTTTTCTTTCCTCTAACTTTACTTAAAGGCTCTAATTTTCCGTCTATCAATCCAATAATAGGCTTAATATTCAATAAAGAACCTATCATTGCTTCGGCTGTTGAAAGACGTCCACCTTTTTTCAAGTAATCCAAGGTTGCTACTGTTAAACGTATACCAGTATGTTTTTTTTGTTCTTCAATCTCGTTTACTATTTGTTGTCTTGATAATCCTTTTTCTGACAATTGAATTGCTTTTTCAACTAAAGCTTTTAGATTGGCGGCAGCAGTTAACGAATCTATAATGGATATTTTAGATGAATCTACAATGCTAGCTGCTGCATTAGCACTGTTAAATGTGCCACTTAACTTTGAAGATAGGGTAATAGCAATTACTTCATAGTTTTCTTTTATTGCTTTATTAAACACCTCGGCAAAGGCACCAATAGATGGCTGAGATGTGGTTGGAAAATCTGAAGATTTTGAGAGTTTTTTAAAAAACACATCAAATTCTCCTGGTAAACCTTCATTTTCCACAGAGCCTTCAAAATTAACAGATAGTGGAACTATATCAATATTATATTTTTCTATAAAAGATTTATCTATATATGCAGTACTATCAGTTACAAATTTAATTTTGGACATTTAATCAACTCCCTATAGACTATAATAATTATATGAATATAATATCAGGTACTAGTACCTGTTGTAAAGTATAATTATGATATCTTGCATTAAAACGTATGTTCGGAGTATAATGGTATTACATCTATGAAGAAAGGAAGGATATAATGTTAGGGAGAACTCATGTTACTTTAGGTCTGATGTTATCATTATTAGTAGTTCCACTTTTAGGGACCTCCTTAACTATTGGTAAATTTAACTTGCCTGCTATTATAGTGTCGATAATAGGAGCTTTATTACCAGACTTAGATATGGGGACATCTGCTTTGGGAGCTAAATTTGGTTTTATTAAGGCCAAGCATATAAAAAAAATATGGATTGCTATTTTAACTTTAACGTCAATTGTTACTATTATTTTTTTAAAGGATACTCCTGTTTTTTATGGCATTGCTTTTATAATTTTTTTAGGATTTGTATTTGCTGATAAATTTGCACGAAAAGGGTACTATACAATTAGAAACTTTGTACAATCTATAGTAGGGATATCGATTATTCTATTCTCTTACTACTATCAGCACTATGTTTTAGTTTTTGTCGGGATTATTCTAATTTTATTATTATTCAGTAAGCATAGGGGATTATCCCACTCTATTGTTTTTTTAGTCGGATCCACATTCGCGGTTAGAAAAATAAGCTTATTTTATGGAGATGTGGACTATAGTATGATTTTTGCAGTGAGTATGGTTAGTCATCTATTAGGAGATATGCTTACAAAATCAGGGATAGGACTTTGGGTACCTTTTAATGATAAACGCATTAAGTTTCCATACACTATAAAAACTGGTGGAAAAGTAGAAAAACTCATCTTTACAGGGGCTCTATTTGCAATATTTAATATATTAAAAGGGTTACAATTATAGATTGGATAGAGCCTTTATTTATGAAAAGAAAAAACAAGCTTTTTTGTTGAAATATTGTTATACTAATATAGTATAAACTATTATAATCCTACATAAGGGGTGATTTAATGAATATGATAAAAACTAAGAACATAGTAAATGGTGCAATGTGTATTGCACTAGGAGTACTGCTACCCCAGGTGTTTCATTTAGTAGGTGGTGCTGGGCCTGCATTTCTACCAATGCACATACCTGTTTTATTGGCTGGTTTTTTAGTTAGTCCAATTACAGGTTTATATGTAGGAATATTGACTCCAATTTTAAGTCATTTAATTACCGGTATGCCACCTATTGCACCAATACCTATGCTTCCGATTATGATATTTGAGTTATCTACATATGGATTTATTGCTGGTATATTATATAATAAACTAAAGATGAATGTATTTATATCTTTGGCTGGATCTATGTTGGCAGGTAGGATTACTTATGGATTTATTGTTTATATTATGCTCACATTTTTTCATGTTAAAATGGCAGGACCTATAGTTGCTGTAATAGGAGCTGTTAATAATGGTATATTAGGTATAATTCTTCAAATAGTATTTATACCTGTACTTGTAAAGTTATTGGAAGGGGAGTTAATTCATGTCAGATCGAATATTAGCCCAAAATAAACTGACGGAAGGAGAATATTCCTGTGTTTTAGTAAAGGATGGAAATATAATAATGACTTCCTACGATAAAGGAATTAAACCGTTACTTACTAAGCTAATAGAAGATGAAAAATTTTTAGAAAATGCCGTGTTAGCTGATAAGGTTATTGGAAAAGCAGCTGCTTTATTATCAATATTTGGTGGTATTAAGTCAGTATATGCCCATGTAATAAGTGATTGTGCTAAAATGATATTGGAGAAAAACGGAATAGATGTTGAATATAATCGTATTGTACCATATATTATGAATAAAGATGGAACAGATAAATGCCTTATGGAAAAACTTATCGATGATATAGAAGATCCAGCAGAAGCTTTTACAGTATTTAAGAATTTTTTTAAAGTATAGGGAAGTGTACTTTCTTATACTTTAAAAAACAGGCAAAAGCAGCTTTGCTGATTTTTTAAACAAATATGATAGCTACAGTTGGTAGGGAAGTGATAAAATGGGATGTTGTAAAGGTATAAAAAGAAATAAACAAGAAAATAAAAAATCATGTCCACTTTGTAATACCCTTGGAAATAATATTCACTATTTGGCTGTGGAGATGGTAGTAAAGGAAGATATAATTTCAGAAGTAACAAAGGAAGATTATTTTGTATGTATTAATAATAGCTGCGATGCTGTTTTTTATAATGAATCTGGCAACAGGATATTTTTAGCGCAGGATATAAATATGGGAGCAAATTTTGATGAAGTAACGAAACAATATGGTTGTAAATGTAATTCTGATAGTAAATGTGGAAGTTGTAATAATAAATAAAGTGTATTGAAGAAAACTATAATCATAATGAAGAAACTTAAGAAGAAAAAGAGGTGAAGTTATTGAAATTAAACGTGGGTAAGGTAAATAGGCTAAAAATATTTGAAATCGATCAAAGAGGTGCTCTGTTAAAAGGAGAAGATGGTGGTAAGGGTATTCTACTTTCTTTAAAAGAACTTCCTAATGATAAGATTGTAGGAGACTTTATAGATGCTTTCATTTATAGAGATTCCAATAATCGTTTGGCAGCTACTCTAAAAAAACCATATGGTGAAGTTGACGAAATTGCTTATCTTAAGGTTGTAGATGTAACTTCGATAGGTGGATTTTTAGATTGGGGTTTAGAAAAAGACTTGTTTATTCCTATGCGTGAACAGGTTTGTAAGATTCAGAAGGATAAATACTATCTAGTAAAGATTTATTTAGATAAAAGCGAAAGATTATGCGCAACTATGAAAATTGATAATGACTTAAAAACTCATCCATCCTATAAGCCAGGAGAAATGGTACAAGGTACAGTGTATGGATATAATCCTAGACTAGGTGCTTTTATTGCTGTTGATAATCAGTATTATGGATTTGCTCATATATCAGAGATATTTAATGATTTAAGAATAGGTGATAAATCAAGTTTTAGGGTTGTTAAAATTCGTGAGGATGGACGGGTAGACCTATCTACAAGACAAGTAGCCCATAGACAGATGGGTAGTGATGCGGAAGATATTTTACAAATTCTAGCTATTAGAAGAGGCTTTTTACCATTAAATGATAAAAGTGAACCTGAAGAAATAAAAAAATATTTATCTATTAGTAAAAATGCTTTTAAAAGAGCTCTGGGAAGATTATTAAAGGAGAAGAAGGTAATCCAGACAGATGAAGGAATTAAATTGTTAGTTAATGTAAAGATAAAAGAATTAGAAGAAAATGACTAAGTTTTAAAACTTAGTCATTTTCTTTGTTAATTATTCCCAAATTCTGATATATTTCCTTCGTCTAAGCTTTTTTCAAAGTCATTTGTAACATTTACAACTAAAGAGGTTAACCCTAGTAGAGCAATAATATTAGGTATAACCATTAGACCATTAAATGTATCTGCTAATTCCCATACTAGCTCAACCTTCATTGTAGTACCTACAACAATACATACTAAAACTAATGCTCTGTAAATATTGATTGCTTTTTTACCAAATAAGTATTTTATGTTAGATTCTCCAAAGAAATACCATCCTACTATAGTGGATAAAGCAAAGAAGAATAAACAGACTGCTACAAATGAATTACCAAAGCTACCAAATCCTTTTACAAATCCTTCTTGAGTTAATAATATTCCGTTGTTTCCAGAGTAAAGGCTACCACTTGTTAAAATTACTAGAGCGGTTAATGTACAGACAACTCCAGTATCTATTACAACCCCCATAGTTGCCACTAGTCCCTGTTGTGCTGGGTGTTTCACCTTAGCTATAGCATGGGCATGAGGAGTAGATCCCATTCCTGCTTCATTGGAGAAAAGCCCTCTTGCGATACCATAACGAAAGGCTCCTTTTACTGTTGAACCTAAAAATCCTCCCGCTGCTGCCATCGGGGTAAATGCGCTTTTAAAAATTAATTGAAATGATGGTCCAATTTGGTTAAAGTTTGTTAAAACAATAACTAAGCTTCCTAAAATATATAAGGCTGCCATAATAGGTACTATTTTTTCAGTAAAGGATGCTATTCTTCCTATTCCTCCAATCGTAATAAGACCTACTATAAAGGCAATGATTATACCAGTTACAAGCTTGTTCATATTAAAAGCGCTGTATGCAGCTTCTGCTATAGAGTTTGACTGCACCATATTCCCCATAAATCCTAGAGCTAAGACTATTGCTATTGCAAAAAAACCTGCTAAAAATTTACTACCTAAGCCTTTACGAATATAATAGGCTGGTCCACCTGTAATTTCACCGTCTACTCTTTCTGTATGGATTTGAGCTAATATAGCTTCTGCAAATATAGTACCCATCCCGAAAAAAGCGCTAATCCACATCCAAAAGACTGCACCAGGACCTCCGGTTGCTATTGCGGTAGCAACTCCAGCTAAGTTACCTGTTCCTACTTGAGCAGCTATTGCAGTTGTTAAGGCCTGATATGAAGACATACCATCTTCGTTAGCCTTAGAGCTTTTTTTAAACATACCTCCAAAGGTTTCGTTCCAAGCAAGCTTAAACTTTCTAACTTGAATTACACGAAGCTTAATAGTAAATAAAATTCCAGTACCTAGAAGGAAAAATAACATAATAGGTCCCCATAAAACGCCATTAATTTTACTAATGATTTGTAATAAGTCCATCTAATAGCCTCCCCTTAGTTTAAAATTGTTTAATAGGTGCTTGCTGAAATAAAGTAAGAAATTATGTCTATGCACTTTTCAAGTTTATAGTATAATATCGTTAAAAAAATATCAAGTGTAAAATACTTTAACTAAATCTATTTAATCTGAAATAGCTATGAAAACATACAATTATCAGCCTATATTATAATGATTTATATAAAATATGATTTTAGTAATAATTAAAATTGGAATATCTATGATATAATAGATTAGAAGCAGTAATCAATTATCTATTTTTAATAAGGGTTATAAATATGTTTTAAATTATAATTGTAGCTAAATAAGGGGATGATAATTATGATTTATAGCAGGGTTACTGCTGTTGTATTAGCTGGGGGTAGAAGTATAAGGATGGGTCGGAATAAAGCACTACTTAAGCTTGGTAATAAGACCATGATAGAAAGAGTGGTAGAGCCACTACAAACAATATTTGAAAATATAATTATAGTAACTAATATGCCAAAAGAATATCCTATGCTGAAAAAAGTAAAATTTGTTAGTGATTGTGTAGATATGGAAGAAAAAAATTCTTTAGTTGGACTATACTCAGGGTTAATAGAAAGTAAAACAGACCACATATTTGTTATAGCATGTGATATGCCTTTTATTAATACTAAATTAAGTGAATATATGGTTGACTTATTACAGGATGAAGATGTTATAATTCCTTTTGTAGATGGATACTATCAACCACTCTATGCAATATATGGTAAGAGATGTATACCGGAGTTTGAAAAATTGTTTCAAAGAAGGTGGTATAAGATTATAGATGCTTTTCAAGATTTAAAGATTAGAAAAATAACTAGAGAAGAGATTTTAGAACTAGATTCTTCTATGTTATGTTTTGAGAACATTAATACTTACGATCAGTATTTACAACTAAAAGGCGTTTTTGATTAAAATGATTGAATATTTCAACTATATAAAATAACATACTATTATATTGGAGGTAAAATTATGGAGGTTGTTTCTGGACAAGGGAAAATAAGAATTTCTAATGATGTTATTATGCTAATTGCTAAGAAATCAGTAGAGGAAGTAGAAGGAGTTGTTTCATTTAGTGGTGGACTGCCTGTAGGCATAATGGAGTTTTTCAGTAAAAATACTGCTACGAAAAAAGGAGTAAAGATTAAAAATGAAGAAACTCAAGTAGTTATAAATCTTTCAGTAGTAGTGAAATATGGAGTTATTATTCCTGAAGTGATAAAAGCAGTACAAGACAAGGTAAAGAAGTCTATTGAAGCCATGACGGATATTGGAGTGGGAAAAGTGAACGTATTTGTTCAAGATATTCAATTATAAATAAAACAGGAATAAATAATAAAGAAACAGGCTCATTTAGAGCCTGTTTCTTTATTATTTATTCCTTAGCAATCTTCCATACGATGCTTACAATAGCAATGCATCATTTTGTGTCTATATGCTTCGGTTTTGTTCATTGCAGCCATGTACATATGCATACAGTACATTTTTTCCATGTGATGGAGCATTTCTTCATCACATTCTTCCACTGGCATAGGCATAGGGAATGGATGAGGCATACCATGCATTGGCGGACAAGGCATAGGCATTGGTGGACAAGGCATAGGCATTGGCATTGGGTCAGGCATAGGGTATGGATGAGGCATACCGTTCATTGGTGGACAAGGCATTGGCATTGGTCTAGGCATAGGACAAGGCATAGGCATTGGTTCAGGCCAAGGCATTGGCATCGGTTCAGGCATAGGACATGGATGAGGCATACCGTTCATTGGCGGATAAGGCATTACCATATCTTCATCGTTACAACCACATAACATGTTATTTTCAAATATTTCCATAAAATAGCCTCCTCAACTAAAATATAATTAACTCCTTTAATTACAAGATATGTAGCGAGGATGAGTTTTGTTACTTTTTTAAACAATAAAAAAGTAGTATGCTCGTAAGCAATACTACTTTTAAACTATTTATTAGCTTCTACGTATTCAACTATATCTCCGATATTTTTAAAGCTTTCAGCTTCTTCATCAGGAATTTCTACACCAAACTCGTCTTCAATAGCCATAATGATTTCTACTGCGTCTAAAGAGTCAGCTTCTAAATCACTCATTAGAGAAGTCGTAGAAGTTATAGACTCAACATCATCAATACCTAATTGATCAGCAACAATTTCTTTAACTTTTTGTAATACCATATGTAATTCCTCCTTAATATACTTTACTTATTTATTATTATAATCAAAAAGTCCAATTTTAGAATACCATAAAACATTTTGTTTGTGTATATATTATTTATTAAAAGTTTAATAAATATGGATCTTATTATCAATTGAAAATAAAAACCGAATACAAAATATTGATTTTTAAGGGTTTACAAATTAAATATAGTTGCATATAATGATCATATATATTTCAATTGATAATGGGAGGTCTTATTTATGATGAATGAAAAACAATCTAAAACTAAGGAAATTAATAGAATAATAATTATAACTATTATTCTAAATATATTGTTGCTAATTATTAAGGTAGCAGCAGGAGTACAATCTAATAGTACTGCATTAATAGCTGATGGCCTTCATTCTGGGTCTGATGTAATAACATCTATAGGAGTTATTATAGGAATAGCAATGGCTCAAAAACCTAGAGATGAAATGCATCACTATGGTCATGAAAAGATCGAAGTAATAGTAACGTTTATATTGGCAATAATACTGATTTATATAGGTGGGAAAATTGGATACAGTGCACTTATAGCTATAATAAAAAAGGAACAGGTATATTTTAGTTATTTTGCTCTGTTTGCAGCTTTCATCTCCATAATTATTAAGGAAATACAATATCAGGTTTCATTTAGAGTAGGTAATAGGGAGCAAAGCACCGCTTTAATAGCTGATGCATGGCATCATCGTTCAGATGCGCTTTCTTCAATAGCTTCATTCATTGGAATATTAGGAGCAAAGTACGGAGTATATATTTTGGATGCTTTAGCAGGTTTAGTTGTTTCCGCAATCGTAATAAAAGTTGGTATTCAAATATTTATAGATTGCTTTCAACAACTAATAGATGTATCTATACATCTTGATGAAATAGATAGTGTAAAGGAAATTATAATAAATGAAGCTTATATTAAGAACGTAAGTGATATACGAACTCGTAAGCATGGATCAAAGGTTTTTGTGGATATTAGAATATGTGTTGATCCTCACATTAACGTATACGAAGGACATGAGATTGCAGAAAGGGTGGAAAGTATAATTAAGACAGAAATAGCAAATATAAAGGATGTAATTGTACATGTGGACCCATATTGTGCTAATAGCGAAGACGGGCTAAATTGCAAAGGAAATAGTTGTGATTGTTAAATAGATTAACACTGTGTTAAATTATTTAACATGGATTTAACATTCCCATAACATTTCATTAACCAAAAGAATAATCCAATGCATTACTATAATGAAGGATATATTATACTAATAGACAAAATGTTGTGATGGGAGGATTTTTAATGGAAATCTTTTTTGGTATAGTTGGAGGGCTGGGGTTATTTCTTTATGGAATGACTATTATGAGTACGGGACTTCAGAAGGCTGCAGGTAATAAGTTAAAATCTATTATTAGCATGCTTACTAGTAATAGATTTATGGCTGTTACTGTTGGTGCTATTATAACTATGATCGTTCAAAGTAGTAGTGCTACTACTGTTATGGTAGTTGGTTTTGTTAATGCTGGAATGATGAATCTGGCTCAAGCTGTAGGAGTTATTATGGGATCTAACATTGGGACAACCATCACAGCTCAAATAATTACATTTAAAATTGATAGATATGCACCACTTATTATAGGACTTTCTGTAGCAGTTTGGTTATTCACTAATAATCGAAAGGTTAAACAGTTTGCAGAAGCCTGTATTGGTTTTGGTATTTTATTTTTAGGTATGAAATTTATGGGAGATGCATTAAAACCACTAGGAGAATATGAAGGCTTTAGAAATCTTTTAATAAGCTTTGGCCAACATCCATTTTTAGGTATTTTAGCTGGATTTGCGATTACAGTGGCTGTTCAAAGTAGTAGTGCATCTACAGGTATACTATTGGCTTTATCTTCTCAAGGACTAATTCCTATTTCATCGGGATTACCTATTTTATTTGGTATTAATATTGGTACAACTATAACAGCGGTACTTTCAAGTATAGGGGCTAACCGTACTGCTAAAAGAGCTGCAGCAATTCATGTTATGTTTAATCTGTTTGGAACTATAATCTTTATTGTTTTATTGCAAAGACCATTATATTGGGCAGTTAATATGATAGACCCAGGAACTACTGCATATGCTGTTTCAAGACAAATTGCCAATGCTCATACAATATTTAATATTGTAAATACAATTATTATGTTCCCTTTTATTGGGTTACTAGTTAAACTTGCTACTAAGATTATTCCTGGAGAAGAAGATAAAGGAGAAGGAATTAAATATATTGATGAACGTATTTTAGAGACACCTCCAATCGCTTTAGCTAGTGCTATGAAAGAGACTCTTCATATGGGTAATGTGGCTAGAGAATCTTTAGAAAGTGCACTAGAAGGATTTTACAATAAAAATCAAAAGAAAATAGACGAAACAATGAGGATAGAAAAAGTAGTTAATGAAATGGAACGAGAACTTGCTGCATACTTAGTAAAATTATCTAATACTGATATTTCTGTGGAAAACAGAGAAACTGTAGATGGACTTTTTAATACAATCAATGATATTGAAAGAGTAGGAGATCATGCTGAAAACTTAGCAGAGTTGGCCCAATTTACTATAGATAATCATTTGGCGTTTTCTGAAACAGCTATAGATGAATTAAGACAGATGTCTGGGTTAGTTTTACAGGCATATATAGACTCTCTAACAGCCTTAAAGTCTTTAGACGGGGGATTAGCTATGAAGGTAGTTAAAACTGAAGGACGTATAGACTATTTAGAGAAGACTTTAAGGGCAAACCATATTGGTAGATTAAGTGCCCAACAATGTATTCCAAGTTCAGGTATTATCTTTTTAGATATCATTAGTAATTTAGAGCGTATTGCAGATCATGCCTCTAACATTGCTATGGCTGTAATGGATAAAATTAAAGCTGTAAAGTAGTTTGGTTTGTTAACCATACTTTAACCTTTTAACTAATTATTAAGGTCCATGGGGATTTTCTTACCTATGGACCTTATCTTTTAAAAAGATTTCAAGGGTTTTTAAGATTACTAATTAATTAGTAATCTGTAGATTGGCAGTATTTTAGACACTTGAATTTTTTAAAATATAGATTAATAAATTAAGTAAAGTAGCAGTTTATGCGACAGCATTTGACGTATTTTACCATGTCTATTGTTACGGTTTTGTAATTCCTTTCGACAATTATTCCCTTATAATAGTAATTGAAATAATTATTATAATTACTTACATAAGTTAATGTAAGTTAAGGGGGAAGGACTAGAATGAAAAAATGGATATTCGGTATTGTCGTAGTAAGTATTTTAAGTATGTTATTTGTAGGCTGCACAACAGTTGGTGCAGTAAAACTCCCGGTCGATTTAAATGATGATGAAAAGCAAATCGAAAATATTGCTCCGGATAAGATTGAAGATATAGATGATAATAAAATAAAGGATGAAGAAAAAACAAATCAAGATGAAATAAATGTAGAAATTGAAACAGATGAGAAAAATAATAATGATAAAATTAATGATACAGCTAATCAATCAGAAAGTGAAAATAAAGCAGACCAAGATAAAAAAACAGACATTGTAGATTCTAAAATTCATTACTCAGGGGACGGTAGCAAAAAGTTAGTTGCTCTTACCTTTGATGATGGACCAGAATCCAAATATACTTCACAAATTATGGATATATTAGATCAATATGATATTAAAGCTACATTCTTTGTTATAGGACAAAATGCTGAAAAATATCCTGAAGTATTAAAGAGCATTCATGAAAAGGGTCATGAAATAGGTAACCATAGTTGGAGTCATAAATATTTGCCAAAGCTATCGAAGCAAGAAGTAGAAAAGGAGATATTAATGACTGAGGAATTGATAACAGATATACTAGGAGAGCATAGTGCAGTATTAAGACCGCCCTATGGTGCACTTAAAAAACAAGGAATAGAATTTGTTAACTCTTTAGGATATAACGTTGTTAACTGGTCAGTAGACACTAGAGATTGGGCTGGAACATCGGGTGAACAGATGATGAAATATGTTCAGCAGCAATTAAAGCCGGGTGGGATTGTTTTAATGCATAATGGAGGTAATCCAAAATCAGTAAAAAACACTGTAGATACATTACCCCAAATGATAGAGTGGATTAGAGAACAGGGATATGAATTTGTTACTGTTTCTGAGATATTAGATTTATAAAATTTTAAAAAAATAAATCCTTTTTAAGGATTTATTTTTTTTTATAAAAATGTAGAAAATTAAATGAAAAATAACTTTAAATTATAAAAATTGAATATTTGAATCATTATGGGAGAAAATAAAAATAGTTTGATCTTCGGTGTGCTGCTAAGAAGTTCTACTTTTTATAAGTGAGAGATCAAACATTACATCCTCGAAATAAAAGTCGTTTGATGCTATCGCATCGACTCCTGTAGTACTTGAAATTTATGCTAAATTTTCAGGTGCTCAAGGTGCAATTAATATTTAGGTGGAGTTAAAACTCCATCTGAATCAAGTTTTCTTTATCGAAAGGGGTATATTATGGCTAAAAAAGAAAAAACAAGATTGATAATTATCGGTGGTGGCGAAGATAAAAGGGCTGATAAGGAAATACTTAAGGAAATTGTTTATTTATCTGGCGAAAAAAATGCCCATATTGCTGTAGTTACCACAGCTACAAACTACCCTTTAGAGGTTGGAGAAGAATATAAAAGGATTTTTTATGAATTAGGTGCAGATAAAGTAGAAACAATTAATATTGTATGCAGAAAGGAAGCGAATAGAAGGCAAATAACTAGAACTTTGGAAGGAACAACTTGTATTTTTTTTGTTGGTGGAGATCAACTTAGAATTTCAAGTATACTAGGAGGAACAGAATTTCATAATCATATTAAACGTAGGTTAGAAGAAGGAGTAATTATTGCTGGAACCAGTGCAGGTGCTTCTATGATGAGTGAGGTAATGGTAGTAGAGGGAGAGGAAGAGGATGCCCCGAGAAAATGCACTTTAAAAATGGCTCCTGGAATGGGTTTGTTGGAAGAGGTAATAATTGATCAGCATTTTAACCAAAGAGGTAGGATAGGAAGACTGTTAGGAGCTGTTGCGCAAAATCCGCAAACTATTGGTATTGGAATAGATGAAGATACGGCAATTATAGTTAGTGAGACAAGAGAAATAAGTGTAATAGGTTCTGGTGTAGTAACTATAGTTGATGGCAGAGAAATTGACTACACTAATATTTCGGAACAATATCCTAATGAACCTTTAGCTATTACTAATGTTAAAATTGATATTTTGCCAACAGGATATGGATATAATCTATTGAATAGACAAGCAATTACCCAGTTTGACATAGATAAAAAATAATATAATAGTATACAACAAAGTATTCTTTAAAAAGATTTGAAAGTTAATATTCTTGAAATACATTACGGAAATTATAGCTTATCAACAATTTCGTAGGGTACATAATTTCCTATGTGTGATAAAGTAATTCATACTAAAATAAATGGTGACCTAAATTGTTTGAGGAGGACCGTAAATGAAATTATTAAGTATTAGGGTATATTCCGGGAGAAATATATATAGTCATTGGCCTGTAGTTAGGGCAGATGTAGATTTAGGTAAATATGTGGATATACCAACTTGTGACATAGAAAATTTTAATGAGAGGCTC
Organism: Alkaliphilus flagellatus; assembly: GCF_018919215.1. Classification (NCBI taxonomy): domain Bacteria; kingdom Bacillati; phylum Bacillota; class Clostridia; order Peptostreptococcales; family Natronincolaceae; genus Alkaliphilus; species Alkaliphilus flagellatus. Next base: position 365,496 of record NZ_JAHLQK010000004.1, on the reverse strand, counting down.
CTATCTATGTTGCCAGGATTAAAAAAACACAAATGCTCTAAGGGTTATATTAATGGATTTTATGAAAGGCTAGAAAGAGGAACTTATTTAGCGCATGTAATGGAGCATATGGCCTTGGAGATTCAAAATATATTAGGATATGATCTGAAATTTGGAAAAACAAGATACTTACGAGATGATACAGTATATTTCATGGTGTTTTCTTATATTAATGAGATTGTAGGATTAGAATCTGCAAAACTAGCTTTTGATATAATAGACAGTTTGCTAAATAATAAGGAAATAGATATAAATGAACGTTTATTCTATATTCAAACAAAGGCCAATGAAAATGAACTAGGACCTAGTACATCGGCTATTGTTGAAGAAGCACAAAAAAGGAAAATACCTACAATGCGTATTGGTGAAAATAGCATAGTACAGTTAGGATATGGCAAGTACCATAAAAAGATACAGGCTACTATGACAGATCAAACTAGTTGTATGTCAGTAGATATAGCATGTGACAAGGAACTTACTAATTATATTTTAAGAGCTCATGGGTTGCCAGCGCCAGAAGGTAAGGTTGTTACTACTTTAGATGAAGCTATTGTTGAAGCGGAGAAATTAGGACTACCTGTAGTTGTAAAACCTTATAATGGTAATCAAGGCAAAGGGGTTTCTTTAAATCTTTCTTCTAAGCTTGAAATAGGTAGAGCTTTTAAAATAGCTAAACAGTATAGTGACAGAATTTTAATAGAAAAATTTGTTGACGGAAAACACTATAGAATCGCAGTAGTAGGAAATGAAGTAATTGCAGCTTCAGAACGAATAGCAGCTCATGTCATAGGTAATGGTATTAATACTATTAAGGAGCTTATAGACATAGAAAATAGAAATCCATTAAGAGGAGAAGGTCATCAAAAACCTTTAACTAAAATTAAAATTGATGATGTTATGCTCTTGATTCTAGATAAAGTAAAAATGAATCTTACCAGTATACCCAAGGATGGAGAAATAGTTTATCTTAGAGAAAACGATAATTTAAGTACAGGTGGAATCGCCATAGATGTTACAGATGATGTACATCCTAATAATATTAAATTAGCATTAAGGGCAGCTCAAATTATAGGACTTGATGTAGCTGGTATTGATATTACTACTAAAGATATTAGTAAATCTATTGTAGAAAATGATGGTGTTATTATTGAGGTGAACGCTTGCCCAGGCATAAGAATGCATCATTATCCTTCTAAGGGTCAGCCACGAAATGTAGCAAAAGCTATTGTTGATTTATTATTTCCACCTGGAGCTAAGCACTCTATACCTGTAATATCTGTCACTGGTACTAATGGAAAGACTACAACAACAAGAATGATCGCAAAAATACTTAGAAGTAATAATATGACTGTTGGTATGACTAGTACGGGTGGCATATATATTAATGATGATCTAATGGTACAAGGAGATACTACAGGACCTAGAAGTGCAGAAGTTGTTTTAATGGATAAAAATATAGATGTAGCTATTTTAGAGACAGCCAGAGGCGGTATAGTAAATAAAGGATTAGGATATGACCTAGCGGACGTTGGAGTAATTACTAATATTGGAGATGACCATATAGGAATAGATGGTATAAATACATTAGAAGATATGGCCGATGTTAAATCTCTTATTGTAGAATCTGTTAAACCAGATGGATACTCTGTAATAAATGGAGACGATATCTATGCTGAAAGAATTGCTAAAAGGGCTAGAGGTAATATTATTTATTTTTCTCAAAATCCTGATAATAAGTTAATAACTCAGCATAAATACAATGGAAAAAAAGCAGTATATTTAAAAGAAAATATTATTTATATATTTAACGGAGAGAAAGAATTACCAGTAATTAATATTGAAAATATACCTGCTACCTTTGGTGGGGCTTTGGAACATAACATAGAAAATAGTTTGGCAGCAGTAGCTGTTAGCTATGGCATTGGAATTGACACGACCATTATTAGTAAAGGACTAAGCGAATTTCATACAGATGCTACTAATAATCTTGGCAGATTTAATGTATTTGAAGTTGCAGACTTTAAAGTTATAATTGATTATGGTCATAATATTGGTGGCTACAGTAGAGTGCTTAGTGGACTAAAGAAAATGAAAATCAATAAATTGATTGGTGTAATCGGTGTGCCGGGTGATAGGACAGATATAAGTATTTTAAAAGTAGGAGAGTTATCTGGTAAATCCTTTGATCAAGTTTATATAAAAGAAGATAAAGATTTGAGGGACAGAAAACCGGGAGAAGTGGCCGAACTATTAAGGAAAGGGTGCATGTTAGGAAAACTAACAGATCAACAAATTACTATAGAGCTAGATGAAAAAGAAGCCTTAATTAAAGCAATGGAAAATGCTGAAGCCGGAGATACTATTATTGTATTTTATGAAGATTATCAGCCTTTGTATGATGCAATTAAAGATTTTAAGGCAAAATTAACATCTGATATAATAAATGAAATACCTGCAGTAGTTGGTAAGGTGTAAAAAGTATTCTGTTAAATGCTATAGGATTATAGGGACGAATTTTATATTCGTCTCTTTTTGATATTAGGAGTTTACATGATAAAATAGTTAACATATACTAAATAAAATAATAGATATACCTACTAAGGGTTTAATAGTCCTTAGATATGTGTATTAATAAATAATATACTTTTTACGTAGAGAGAAGGGATAAAATGAAAAATATAGGTGTGTTTTTTGATATTGATGGAACTCTATATAGAGATTCTTTAATGGTGGAACATTTCAAGAGTTTAATAAAGTATGAAGTAATAGATCCTATTATTTGGCATACACTTGCTAAAAATGCATTTCATGATTGGGATATGAGGCAAGGAAATTATGATAATTATTTAAATGAAGTATCTCAAATATATCTTAAATCTATGAAAGGTCTAAATAGAAATTACATGGACTTTATATCAAATCAAGTAATAAATTTAAAAGGCGATAGAGTGTATCGTTTTACTAGAGATAGAATTAACTGGCATAAATCTCAGGGTCATAAAGTTGTTTTTATTTCGGGTAGTCCAGATTATTTAGTATCAAAAATGGCAGAAAAATATGGAGTAGCTGATTATCGTGGAACAGAATATATAGTAGATGAAAATAATAATTTTACTGGTGAAATTATTCAAATGTGGGATTCAGACAGTAAGCACACAGCTATTATGGAATTTGTTGATAAATATAATATCGATTTAGATAAAAGCTATGCATACGGCGATACAAATGGAGATTTTTCTATGCTAAAGCTAGTTGGTAGTCCTATTGCAATTAATCCTGCTAGAGAACTACTACAAAATATTAGAAATGATAGAGAATTGCGTAAAAAGGCTACAATAATTATTGAAAGAAAAGATGTAATTTATAAATTAACTGCCGATGTGGAATTTTTATAGTATATAAAGTATTACAAATGCAACAGGATAATTTGAGTACCTGAAATTTTTTAATTAAGTTTTAAAATTTAAGTGCACCATGAGTTGATTCGATATCATCGGAGAATTTTTTGATTGCAATCACAGTTTTATTATTTAATCTCCTTTATAATTAAGTCATAAGAAGCAGTTAAAATATTAAGGAGGAGATTTAAATGACAAATAAATTAGAAATTGCAAAAAATAGTTATTGGGTAGGTTATGTAGATGATAGAAAAGTTCCTTTCCATAGATTAATATTAGAAAAAGGAACAACATATAATAGCTACTTATTAATGACAGAAAAACCAACTGTAATAGATACTGTTGATATAGAGTTTGGTAGAGTATATGTTGAAAAATTAAGTAAGATAATAGATCCGAAAGAAATAGAATATATAGTTATAAATCACGTAGAGCCAGACCATGCTGGAGCACTTCCGGCCCTAGCTGCAAAGGCGCCAAATGCTAAAATTGTTACTACAGCGTTAGGAGCGGAAGAACTAAAGGATATGTTTAAATTACACAATAGGGAATTTATAATTATAAAAGATGGAGATAAATTAGATATAGGTGGAAAAACTCTACAATTCTTCGAAACACCTTATCTTCATACAGAAGAAACTATGATTACCTACTGTATTGAAGATAAAATACTTTATCCTTGCGATCAATTTAGTACACATATTGCAACATATGAACTGTTTAATGACCTAGCAAAAGAAAATTATATGGATGATTTTGAAGTATACTACAAACTAATAATGCATCCACATCGTCCTTATGTACAAGATATGATAGAAAAAATAAAAGAATTAGATATAGAAATGATTGCACCTTCTCATGGATATATTTTAAGAGAAAATGCACAAAGTTTTATAAAGGCATATAATATAATGAGTCAACCAAGTGATGAATCTAAGAAAGCACTAATTTTATTTAGTACTATGACTGGAAATACAACTAAAGTTGCCAAACTAATTGGAGAAGGTTTAGAAGATAAAGGAATAGAACACCGTATAATAAACACAAAAAATGCAAGCAATGAAGAGATAAAGGAAGCTATTATGGCAGCAGATGCTATATTCTTTGGTAGTTCTACACGATATGCAGATATGGTAGGAAATATAGAAGAAGTATTAAAGGATATTAAAGATATGAATTTAAGTAATAAACTAGCTATAGCTTTTGGTTCCTATGGGTGGAGCGGTGAAGCTGTACAGGTGGTTCATGACTATCTATTAGAATCAAATATGAAGGTTATTGACTCTTCATATATTATAAAAACTACAGGAATGGACCATGTTCAACTACCTTTAAGAGTAAAATTTGTTCCAGATGAAAAAGAACAAAATAGAATAATGGAAGTAGGAAGAGTTATTGGAGATTTACTTTTAGCTTAGTATTAAATATGGGAGCCTATAGGCTCCCATATTTAATTAACTATTTTAAAGTTATTATCTAATATTTCAACTGCGTCTTTTAACCCTGAAGAAACATATACTTGTCTGTCTTTAGTAATTAGCAAACCTTCTACACCTGGACGACTTTCTATTAATTTTAGTCCCTCATCTAAACCTAATATAAAAGAAGCGGTTGAAAGGACATCTCCATCTATAGACTTATCTGAAACGATAGTTACACTTACTAGACCATTATTTGCTGGAATGCCGGTTTTTGGATCTATAATATGGTGGTACCTTACTCCGTTTTCAATAAAGTATCTTTCATAATCTCCGGAAGTAACTACAGATTTATCAGATATAGAAATACGAGCAATGGAATTACTCGATCCAATCTCAGGATTATTAATACCAATTCTCCACTTGCTACCATCGGTTTTTGTACCTAGGGCATATACATCTCCACCTAAATTAACAACGCCGCTTTTAATTCCATTTTCTTTTAAAATACGAATACTTTCATCAACCGCATATCCTTTTGCAATACCACCTAGATCCACTAATATTTTAGGATCCTTAATAAAAGCAGTATTATTTTCCTTTGAAACTTCCAGTTTATTTAAGTCTATATGTTTTTTTGCATCTGCTATTTCTTCTGATGTAGGAACCTTTTGCCAATCTTTTCCTATCCCCCAAAGCTCTATTAGTGATCCAAGACCAATATTAAAAGCCTCTTTAGTTATAGAAGAATATTCAAGACCTTCTAACAGTACTTCCATAGTAGAAGGATTAACAGCTATAGATTCAACCCCAGCTTTTTTGTTCATATTATATACATCGCTGCCTTCTATAGAAGTGCTCATTAGATTTTCAATTTCCTTTATGCGATCATAAGCCTTAGAAATAGCTTCATTCCCTTCCTTTTCAGAATTACTATAGGCACTAATTGATCCAAAGGTACCTAAAATTAACTGCTCCTGTTTAACAAGGGTTAATTCTTTAGATGATTTATTAGAAGTACAGCCTGCTAATGTTATAGATATTATTAGAAATAATAGCAATATGTTTGATTTTTTATTGTTTATCATCTTATTACACCTCTTCTATAAAGATTCTTATTAATTATATCAACTGATTAATTATATCAATTGGTTTAAAAAAAGTAAAGAATAGTAAAATATCAATATAAAAGGATGAGAGATGTTATTTATTGTCAATAAAAAAACAAATTATAATCTACTAATAGAAAAGTTAATGTATAAATCGTTATTTAAATATCTATTGATAACATATACAGGAAATTATATGTTATTATCTGTAAACAACTATAAAAAGACTTAATTTTAATACTATTTTTAAAATAATATGTAGAATAAAACTACCACTCTATTATATTTCTTGAAATATAGCGGTTAAATTTAAAATGATCTCTACAGAAAGTGAGTAAAAAATACCAAAATATAGTTGCGCTGGTAATAAAAAAGATGTAAAATAATTATAAAGTGATAAGTTATTAATTTAACATTTTTATTTAGTAATAATAATTGTTAAATTAACGATTATTATTTAGCAAGCAGAATAATATTATTAAAGGGGAGATTTTTAATGAAAAAAGCTTGGGTATTAGCGTTAGCGGCATTGCTAGCTTTACCATTAGTAGTACCAACAAATGTAAATGCTGCAGATCCAGCACCAGCATTAGAGGGTCCTGGAGTTAAAAGTGCTGTTGTTTTCAATAATGGGGAAAAACTTACTTTGGAAGAAAAGACCACAATTAAAGGTGGACGTGTATTTGTTCCTCTAAGAGAGTTAACTGAAAAATTCGGTCTACATCTTAAATACGATGCAGCTACAAATACTGCATATATTTTGGACAAAGAAGATGCAACACTTGCAAAGGCTGAAAAGGGTGAATCTATGAACCTTTTTAGAAACGATGTAAAGCTTGAAACGATTGTAGATACTAACGCAGAAAACAAAGCCTTTGTTTCAGCTGTTGATTTTGCAGAAGCTTTAGGAAGATATTACTATGAAGATACATTAAGTAATAGCTTATACATGTTTGATGATGCAGCTCCGATGAAAGATGGGGAATATGTAGCTGTTGGCTTAGCAAGTAGAGGATGGGTTCCACAAGTTAACTTAACCGTTAAAGGTGGAAAAATTGAATCTGTAGTTTACAACGAGTATAATGCTGAAGGAAATGGTAAAAAAACTGACGAAGCTTATAATACAAGCTGGCAAGCAAAGTATCCAGAAGTAATCCTTTCAGAAAAGATAGATACATTACAAAGTGATTTAGTTGCTAAGCAAGATCCAAACAAAGTAGATGTAACAACTGGTGCGACAGGAACTCATCAAAGCTTTGTAGCTTTAACTAAAAAGGCAATGGCTCAAGCTAAAGCTGCAAGTGTAAGCAAAGCAGTAAACTTTGATTATAAAGACGGTAAATATGTTGTTGTTGGATTAACGGATTCTAGGGGATGGACACCACAAGTTGACATGGAAGTTAAAGATGGAAAAATTATTTCTGTAGAATATACAGCACTTAATGATAAAGGTGAAAGTAAAAGATTAGATGGAGCAGGATATGTAACTAATTGGAAAAATAAATATGAGGGTGTAGACCCAGTTGCAATTATTGCTGAAAGAGAAGCTCAATTAATTAAAACTCAAGATCCAAACATGGTAGATGTAGCAACAGGTGCTACAGGCTGGGGAGATGACTTAAAGCTTTTCACAGTTGGAGCATTAAATCAAGCTAGAATGTCTGACATCGAAGTAACAGAAGGTTCTACTATTTATGTATTCCATGGTGAACCTACAGCTAAGAGTGCATATTATATACAGTTATTAGCTCTTGCTAAAGATAATAAAATTGTAGATGTAGATTATGTAGAATATCAAACAGGATCAGATTTGGCTAAGCCTCACAACCCAACTTATATTCAAAATTGGGCTAATAAAACACCTGATGTACTTCAAGGAAGAAATCAATTAGATATCAAAGAGGAAATGCAAAACTTCCTATTAAACAACAAAACTGTTGAAGGAATCGATACTATTACAGGGGCTTCTAACTGGAGAAAAGGTATCGTAGAATTAGGACCTAAAGCAGTAAAAATGATTGAAAAATAACATATTACTATCTAATGAACATATGAAAAAATAATAAACTTAACTGATAAGGCTGGGGAATACCTCGGCTTTATCATTGTTAATATAGTTATAAAACTATTATGAAATTCTAATTATTTTAAGGAGGTAAATTTATGAAAAAAAAATTAGCCTTAGCATTAGTCGTTGCATTAACAATTGGAGTATTTGCAGGTTGCACTAAGCCAGCAGAAGAAACTTCAGGTAATTTTACTGATGGTGAATATGAAGGTGTTGGTGAAGGTTTTAAAGGAGATATTAAAGTAAGTGTTAAAGTTGAGAATGGCAAAATTACAAATATAGGTATTCTTGAAATTGATGAGACACCTGGTATTGGTGATGAAGGTGTAAAGGAAACTATTAAAAAAATTATTGAAGCACAATCAACAGAAGTGGATACACATTCTGGTGCTACAATTTCAAGCAATGGAACTATGGAAGCAGTGGCAGTGGCATTAGGTTTAAAAGAAGCTAAGGTTGCAGAAAAACCTGTAGAAGATGCTAAAGCTGATCCAGAGCCTATGACATTTGTTGATGGAATATATGAAGGATCTGCAAAGGGATTTAAGTCTGACATCAAAGTAAAAGTTATAGTAGAAGGAACTAAAATTACAAGGATTGATACTTTAGAGATTGGCGAGACAGAAGGAATTGGTGACGACGCTTCTAAAGAAATTATTGATAATGTAATTAAGTTCCAGTCAACAGAAGTAGATGCAAAATCTGGAGCTACAGTTTCAAGTAATGCTACTATTGAAGCTATATTAAATGCCTTAAATAGTGAACCTGTTAAAGAAACTGCAGAGGAGCAAGTAAAATCAGAAGAAAAACCAGCAGAAAAACCTGTTGATAAGCCGGCAGAAAAATCAGCAGAAAAGCCTGCTGATAAGCCAGCAGAAAAACCGGCAGAGAAACCTGCTGAGCCGGCTGCAAGTGGTTATAAAGATGGAACATATGTAGGAAAAAGTGAAGGATTTTACGGCGATATCGAAATTAAGGTTACTATAAAAGATGGAAAGATTACAGCAGCTACTATAAATAAGATGGATGAAACAGAAGGTGTAGGAGACGTAGCTGTTAAAAAAATTGCTGAGCAAGTTGTAGCAAAACAAACAGGTGATGTAGATGTAGTATCCGGTGCTACAATTTCAAGTGAAGGTGCAATTAAAGCTGTAAAGGATGCATTAGGCCAAGCGAAATAAGAATATATTGAAACTTGATTTATATGCGAGGTTTATTTATTGACATATATGTCAATATTAGTCTTATAAAGATTGAATATATTTTTATAATGATGTTGCATTATTTACTAAAAAGATGTAAAATTATCTCGAGTTACTTATTAATCCAGAGTTATTAATATGGACAAAAAATTACTTAAAATTTATATTGTATTAAGGAGGATTTTAAAATGAAAAAAAGATTAGCTTTAGCATTAGTTGCTACATTAGCAATGGGAGTATTTGTAGGATGTTCTACTAAGACAGAAGGAGATAAAGCAGCAGGAGCATACAAAGATGGTACTTATGAAGGGGTAGGGCAAGGTTACAAAGGAGATATCAAAGTAAGTGTAGAAGTTAAAGATGGTAAAATCAGCAACGTTGCAATATTAGAACAAGAAGAAACAGAAGGTCTTGGTGATGCTGCAGCAGAAGAAGTAGCTAAAAAAATTGCTGAAGCTCAATCTACAGAAGTAGAAGCAGTATCTGGTGCAACAGGTTCAAGTAACGGAACTATGGACGCTGCTAAAGATGCATTAAGCAAAGCAAAATAGTTTAATTTAAACAGTAAGAAAAGCAGCTCTGCTGCTTTTTTTATATATATTTAGAAAAAACATGATCCATAATTTGGATCATGTTTTTTTATTGAGAATAATAATAATAATGTTATAAAAAGATTTTTATGGATATATAAATAATAACGAATATCAGTATCGATTGAAAAGGAGGTAACATTATGCTTTTTAAAAATTATAATCCATTGGATAAAAAGATGTTTCAAATTATGGACGAAAATTCTAATATTACAAATGAAGAGTATATGCCAGATTTAAATAAGGAAGAACTATTAACGATGTATGAAAATATGATACAAACTAGAGAGGCCGATTTAAAAGCTCTTATGTATCAAAGACAGGGAAGAATGCTTACCTATGCACCTAATATTGGGCAAGAGGCAGCCCAAGTAGGTAGTGCTTTTGCTCTGGAAAAGAAGGATTGGATGGTACCATCTTTTAGAGAGCTTGGAGCATGGTTAACTAGAGGAGCAGACCTTAAAATGATATATCTTTACTGGTACGGTAATGAGTTTGGTAGCTATATGCCAGAGGATTTAAAAATTTTACCAGTATCAGTACCTATTGCAAGTCACCTTAATCATGCCGTAGGTATATCATGGGCATCTACTCTACAAGGCAAGGATGAAGTATCTATTGCTTATTTTGGTGATGGTGCAACTTCTCAGGGAGATTTTCACGAGGCTATGAATTGGGCCGGAGCCTTTAATACACCAACAGTATTCTTATGCCAGAATAATCAGTTTGCGATTTCCGTTCCTAGAGCAAGTCAAACTAGTTCAGAAACAATTGCTCAAAAAGCAGTTGCATATGGAATGCCCGGAATACAAGTGGATGGTAATGATATATTAGCTATGTATGTTGCAACTAAAACAGCTATAGAAAGAGCTAGAAGAGGTGAAGGACCAACATTAATTGAAGCCTACACCTATCGCATTGGAGCCCACACAACTAGCGATGATCCAACACGTTATAGAACAGATGATGAAGTTGAAGTTTGGAAGAAGAAAGATCCTATAGATAGAATGAAAAAATATTTAATAGATAAAGGATATTTGAATGAGGAAGAAAATGATAGGCTAGTTGAAAAGTGCGGAAAGATAGCAGAGGAAGCTTTTAAATATGTAGAAGCTAACGGAAAGACAAAACTAGATGATATATTTAAATATCACTATAAGGAAATGACACCTCAATTATTAGAGCAGATGGAAGAATATAAAGAATTTTTAAGTGGAAGAGGTGAATTATAATGACTGCAATTAATTTATTACAAGCTGTTAATCTAACATTAAAACAAGAGATGACAAGGGATTCTAGAATTATTGTATTTGGTGAAGATGTAGGATATGAGGGTGGTGTATTTAGAGCAACTGTAGATTTACAGAAAGAATTTGGAAAGGATCGTTGCATGGATTCACCATTATCAGAGTCTGCAATTGTAGGGGTAGGAATTGGTATGGCAATTAACGGAATGTTACCAGTAGTAGAAATGCAATTTATGGGATTCTCTTACCCAGCTTTTAATCAAATAATTAGCCATGTTGCTAGAATGCGAAACAGATCGAGAGGTAGATTTAGTGTTCCTATGGTGATAAGAATGCCCTATGGTGGAGGAATTAGAGCTCTGGAACACCACTCCGAAAGCACAGAAGCTATATATTCACATATTCCAGGTCTAAAGGTAGTTATACCATCTACCCCTTATGATGCAAAAGGATTATTGGCTGCTGCAATTAGAGATGAGGATCCAGTAATTTTCTTAGAACCAAAACGTATTTATAGAGCATTTAAACAAGAGGTACCCGATGAGGAATATATTATACCAATTGGTAAAGCTAATGTAGTAAGAGAAGGCAAGGATATAACCCTAATTTCCTGGGGTGCAATGATGCGAGAAACTTTAAAAGCTGCTGATCTAGCTAAGGATAAAGGTATTAATGCTGAAGTAATTGACCTAAGAACAATATCCCCGATTGATAGGGATACCATTATTGAATCAGTTAAAAAGACAGGGAGAGTAGTTATTGTACATGAGGCGACAAAAACTTTGGGAGTAGGTGCTGAGTTAATTTCTATTATTAATGAAAAGGCATTTCTATATTTAGAAGCTCCTCCAGTTAGAGTAACTGGTTTTGATACTCCTTTCCCATTGCCACAGGGGGAACATCATTACCTGCCTAGTCCAGAAAGAATATTTAATAAGATTATGGAAACTGTCAACTATTTGACATAAGGAGGTGTTAATATATGTTTAAATTTAAGTTCCCAGATATTGGGGAAGGAATAACAGAAGGAATATTAACTAAGTGGTTAGTTAAGGTAGGAGATAATATAAAGGAAGGAGACTCTTTATTCGAGGTCGAAACAGACAAAGTAACTACAGAGATTCCATCTCCCGCTTCAGGTATAATAGATAAACTGAATGGGGAAGAAGGAGAAGTAATATATGTTGGAAATGTAGTGGTAGAGATTGTAACTGATAATAAAGATGAAAGTGCTATAGACATATTAGAAGAAGGGCAAACTGTAAAGTCTGAAAAAGTTGAAGAGGAAAATGCAGGTGTTGTAGGTGCTTTGGAAGTATCAAATGAAATAATGGAAAGTAGTACAGAAGGCAGAAATACAGAGGTTAAGGAAGAACTAAAGAAAAAGGTATTAGCTACACCAATGGCTCGAAAGATAGCCCACGATTTAAATATTAATATTAATGAAATTCTTGGAACAGGTCCACAAGGTAGGGTAATGAAGGCTGATATCCAAAAAGAATATAATGTACAAAGCAACAAATTAAAGGATAATGAAAATGTTATTGTAGATAATAAAGAAAATATAAGTGTTAATGTTAAGGAGAATACAATAGCAGGACATGAAGAAAGAATTAAACTCACTTCCTTAAGAAAAACTATTGCAAAAAATATGGTAAAATCAATGTATACAGCTCCACATGCATTGTGTATGGATGAAGTTAATGTAACAGAGCTTGTAAATTATAGAGAAAAGGTGAAAAATTTATTTATAGATGATAAGGATGTTAAGTTTACCTATTTACCGTTTATTATAAAGGCAGCAATACTTGCATTAAAGGATAATCCAAAATTTAATGCTCAGTTAGATGAAGAAAATGATGAGTATATCATTAAAAAATATTACAACATGGGTATAGCAGTTGATACAGAAGATGGTTTAGTTGTTCCTATAATAAAAAATGCGGATAAAATTGGTATGTTAGAATTGATGGAGGAAAGTATCCGTCTTAGTCAAGCAGCTAGAGATAAAAAACTAAAGCTTGATGAGATCAAAGGAAGTACATTTACAATAACTAATTTTGGCTCATTAGGTCTAAGTACTGGAATGCCGATTATTAACTATCCAGAGGTAGCTATTTTAGGAGTTGGAAAAATTGAGCAAAAACCAGTTGTAATTGATGGTGAGATTGTAATTAGGTGGATATTGCCATTAGCATTATCTATAGATCATAGGGTGCTAGATGGAGGAGATGCAGGAAGGTTCATAGATTCCTTGAAAACATATATAACAAATCCAGATAGACTTATTTTGTATTAATATTAACGAATCTATTAAATCCTTCTTAAAATTTAAGAAGGATTTAATTTGATTATAGAATACTATTAAAAACAAGTATAGAATAAATTAATAGAATAAAAGAAGGAGTTTGGTATATATAAGTAGAAAGTATAAATATTTCGCAAATTTCAAAAAATAGTGCTATTAGAATAGCTGGAGGGAGGAAGTTTAGTGAAAAACTATGATGTAATAATATTAGGTGCAGGACCTGGGGGATATGTAGCTGCTATTAGAGCTGCACAATTAGGTGCTGCTGTAGCATTAATAGAGAAAGAATCTATTGGTGGGGTTTGTTTAAATTGGGGATGCATACCTACAAAAACTCTTTTAAAAAGTGCAAAAACCTATCAAAATATTTTACATGGAGAATTTTATGGTATTGAAGGGATAGAGTCGGACAAAATAAAAGTAAATTGGCAAGCAATGGTAGATCGTAAAGATAAAGTAGTAGACAAACTAGTTAGCGGTATAGAAGTATTACTTAAAGGTAATAAAATAGACATATATAAAGGTTTTGGAGAGTTTATTGACAAAAATCATATTAAAGTAGGAGACGAAACATTATATGGAAAGAATATGATAATTGCTACAGGTACAAGTCCAAAAGCTCCTAATATTCCAGGAATTAAGGACTCTATTGATAATGGCTATATGATTACAGCTAAAGGGCTACTTTCTATGGAGGAACTACCAAAATCTATGGTTATACTTGGTGGAGGAGTTATAGCTGTTGAGTTTGCTACTTTAATGAATGCTCTAAATGTAGATGTAACATTGATTCAGCGATCTGGTAGAATACTGTCTGGTATGGATGCTGAAATGGCTAATACTTTAACTAGACAATTAAAGAAAAGCAAGGTAAAGGTTGTTACAAATACATCCTTAAAGGCTATTGATGGCAAAAAGGTAATTGTAGAAGTAAAAGGTAAAGAAGAAATTTTTGAGGCAGAAAAAATTCTTTTATCTCTTGGAACTACGCCTAATTTAGATGGATTACAAAAGCTAGATCTTAAAGTAGGACCTAGTGGAATAGAAACAAATGAGAAAATGGAAACTAATATTGATGGAGTATATGCTATTGGAGATATAAATGGAAAATATAGCTTAGCTCATGTTGCTAGTGCAGAAGGAATAGTAGCAGTAGAAAATGCTATGGGTGGTAATGAAATACTTAATTATAATGTAATACCATCTTGTGTATATACTTTTCCAGAACTAGCTTCAGTAGGATTAACTGAAGAAGAGGCAATAGAGAAGGGACTCGATATTGTTGTAAACAAGTTCCCGGTTAATGCTAATGGTAAAGCTATGGCTGAAGGAGATACTATTGGTTTTCTAAAAATTATAGCAAACAAAGAATATGGAGAAGTATTAGGAGTCCATATTATGGCTTCTACCGCTACGGATATGATCTCAGAGGCTGTTATGGTAATGGAGTTAGAAGGAACAGCAGAGGATATTGCTAAGGCAGTTCACCCACATCCTACTTTGTCAGAGATGATGATGGAGAGCGCCCATGGCATATTGGGATATCCTATACATTCACTAAATAAAGGTAAGTAATATTTTAAAACTAAAAATCTTATTTTAAAAAGAGCCAAATAGGCTCTTTTTTACTCATTTTTCCTATTATACAGATAAGGGTCTAAAGTCCCAAATAATAGGAAATGTTGTTGATTTTATAAATAAAGTAGGAATTTATCAAAAAATGTAGAATTAAATACTGTAACATAAATTTAATATAACTAAGAGTTTTATCTAGGATGTTGATTTTAACGAATAGACAAAGATTATTTTTAAATATCTGCATATAAGCCTCATAGTTTCTAGGAAAAATTTAGAGTATAATATTGTTACATTAAAAACAAAGGGGGCAGATAAATGATTACTTATAAAATTCTTATACTTGATTTTGGGAAAAATTCATCTACAGATATGAAGAATTTACTTAGAAACCACGGATATGAGGTAGTACAAAGATATATAGAAGATAGTTACGTAGAGAATGTATTAAAAGAAATGCCCCATATCATTTTAATAAATTGTTTTTTCGATAATAAAAAACCAGTGGAAGTATATAATATCTTGAAAAATGATGAGCGTACAAGAATAATACCTATTATTGCATCAATTAATTCACACAATGTAGAGCAAAAGAAAAAGTGTATTTCATTAGGAATAGATGACTATATAACCTATCCTTTAGAAGAAGAGGATTTTATTTTAAGAATAAAAAACCAGACTAAATTAATAGAAGTACAAAGACAATTAACTATGTGTCAACATGCCCTAGAAGAAAATTTAGATATGGTTGA
The DNA here is from genome assembly GCF_018919215.1 of Alkaliphilus flagellatus. Classification (NCBI taxonomy): domain Bacteria; kingdom Bacillati; phylum Bacillota; class Clostridia; order Peptostreptococcales; family Natronincolaceae; genus Alkaliphilus; species Alkaliphilus flagellatus. The sequence goes on along the minus strand of NZ_JAHLQK010000004.1, from coordinate 349,790 downwards.
AAAGCAAAGAAATGAATTAGAAATAAATCTGAGCTTAGCTTCAAAGATACAAGAAGCTCTTATACCTAAGTCCCTTGGAAACATACCTAATTGCTCCTTCACTTGGACTTACCAACCATCCGGAAGAGTTGGTGGAGATATATTTGATGTTTTTATGCTCGACGATGATCATCTTGGTTTATATATGATTGATGTTATGGGTCATGGAGTTGCTTCTTCCATGTTGGCTGTTACATTGTCGGAAACCTTAATTTTAGATGTGGATAGAGGATCACCTTTGAAAAGAAAGATAAACTATCCGCCATATTATGAAATTATATCACCATTGGAAGTTGTTAATTATTTAAACAAGAGATTTCCTTTTGTAAAGTATAATCATTACTTTACTATATTTTATATGGTTTTAAACATAAAAACAGGGGTAATGAAGTATGTAAGAGCTGGACATCCTACTCCTTTGCTAGTGAAGGATACAGGTAAGATAATAGAATTAGATGCCTATGGTACTCCAGTAGGTTTTGAATTTAGTGAGGGGTATGAGGAAAAAACAGTATACTTTGACTCGGGAGATAATCTAATTATTTACACAGATGGTTTGATGGAAGTAAAAGATGAAACTGGTAATCCAATTGAATATGAAGGTATTGTTAATTATATTCAAAAAGAAGCGGACTTTGTTAATGGGCACTTAACTATGGAATTAAATAAATTAGTAAGAGCACAATCTAGTTTAAAGGATGATTTGTCAATATTAGAGATGCGTTGGATAAAGTTTATTTAGTGCTCTAAATAACAACTATGACAACTATAGATAGTAAAGTAATATTAATAGGAGAGGTATAATGAAGTTAAAACATAAACTGCCATTAGTGAGTATTTTATTATTAATAGTCGCCTTTGTTTCTTTGTGGTTAGGAACCCAAAGAACAGCATTAAATTTTATTATGGATTATCAGCATAAGATGTCTCTTTTAAATATTGAAACACGAACCAAAGATATAGAACATAGTATTAACGATGGGAAACATAAATTGAAACGTATTATCGATAAATTAGATATTACTCATTTAAACTGGCAGAAAAATTCACCTTATTTTTATAATGAATTAGAAGGTAGTGCATTTGATAAAATAGGTCTAGTTTATAGTGATAGAACCTATAATATTACAGGAAGTGATGTTTTAGGAGATCTTTCTGATAGAGAATATTTAGAGCAAGTATTTGAAGGGGAAATTGTTATTTCTGATCCCATATATTCTAGATCTGATGGAACATATCAAATTGTTATTGGTATCCCTGTAAATAATAATTATGAAGTAGTAGGAGCAGTAATTGGTACAATTCCTATGATCAATATTGAAGAAATCATTCACTCCTTAAATATAGAAGGACGTGGCTATGGATTTTTAATAAACAAGCATGGAAATGTGATTTTACATCCCAAATCTGATGAGATCCCATATGACAATTTTTTTCAATATAGTGGTATAGATCGTTTTCATGCCAAAAATGGCTATATACCTTATGAAAATTTTAATAAAATTAAAAAGTATGCTTTTTTTAAGGAATTAGAAGGAACAGAGCTTTTTATAGTAATATCAATTAATCAAAGCGATTTGTACTCACCTATTACAAGGATTTTTAATAAGAATCTTATGATATTTTCGCTTGTTCTCATACTAGTTTTATTTTTGACTAATATACTTATAAAAAAGATGCTTAAACCTATTAATAGCTTAATAGATGGAATGAAAAAGGTTGAAGATGGAGAATATATTCTGCAAGTACCTGTAGATAAAATGGATGAAATTGGAGATATTGCAATACAGTTTAATAAAACTATAGAAGCAATTTCTTTTAGAGATGAAGAATTACAGGCATTAAATGAAGAGTTAGCAGCAAGTTTTGAAGAAATTAATCAAACTAGTGACAAATTATTACAGTCTTATTTTGATATAATTAGGGCCTTAGTAACAGCCATGGAGCTAAAAGATAGCTATACTAAGGGGCATAGTGAAAGAGTAATGGAGTATAGCTTGATGTTAGGCAAAAAAATAAATTTAACAGGTAAAGAGCTAGAGATACTACGGCATGGTAGCATTCTGCATGATATAGGAAAACTAGGAATTCCAGATAATATATTGTTAAAACCAGACAAACTAAGTGATGAGGAATATCAATTTATACAAAAACATCCAGAAAAAGGTGAGGCATTTATCGGAAATCTAGAGTTTTTACAGGATTCTCTATCAATTATACGTAATCATCATGAACGTATAGATGGGATGGGTTATCCAGATGGTCTTAAAGGTGACGAAATACCACAGTTAGTTAAAATTGTCACTATAGCAGATTCCTATGATGCAATGATTACTAACAGAGCATATAAAAAACCTTTAAATAAAGAAGAAGCTATTAAAGAACTAATAAAATATAAGGAAATTCAATTTGATTCTTATTTAGTGGATAAATTTATTGAAGCAATTTTAGAATCTTGACAAAATTTTATGTTTTGGATATTATAATAGCATTAGATAGCTTTTAAATTAAATTATCCACAGGAGGAATAAGAAGGTGTACATTATTAAAAAAACATTAAATAATAATGTAGTAATTGCTACTAAAAATGACCTTCAATACATTTTGGTGGGTAAAGGTATAGGATTTGCTAAAAAGGAAAATGACATAATTAATGATGAAAATAGCATTGAGAAGGTATTTGTTTCATTAGATATTTTTAACAATAAAGATATTGATGAGGCGATTTTAGGTGTAGCTCAGGAGATTATCGCTATAGCAGAAAATGATTTAGGTGAAAATTTAAATAATCGTATTCATGTTGGGCTAACTGATCATATTCACTTTGCTATTAAAAGAATCTATGATGGAATAAATATTACTAATCCTTTTTTAAGTCAAACTAAGGCTTTATACGAAGAGGAATATAATATTGCTGCTAAGGCTGTTGAACTAATACGTGAACGGATAGGAATAGATGTCCCAGAAGATGAAATAGGGTTTATTGCTCTTCATATTCGGGCAAGTAGACCTAATATGCAAGATTAAATAGAATTTAGTATTATTTTAAATTAAATAAACAATAAAAGCGTGTTACTGACTAAATCAGGCATGAGCTTAAGAAAAGCCCATGATATAAATATATCTATTATAAATTGATATATTTATCTTATGTTTTTTCTTATGCTCATGTCTTTCTTATTCTCTAGAAAAGTATAAGCTTTTTTATTATTGAAGATTTCTAAAAAAGGTAGCATGCTGGAAATACTTTGAGCACAGCGTAATTTAAAATGCAACAGAGTCAACGTAATAGCGTAATATGACTTTTGTTATATACAAAGTTTTGTACTATAAATGTATAAAGTGTGTTGCAAAAGATACAATCATTAATAGTGTATTACTAAATTAAACTAACAGGAGGCGAATTAAATGTTTGGATTATTTAAGAATAAAAAAAATGTACTAGTAGTTGGAGCACCATTAACAGGAAGGCTGATTAATATTGAGGAAGTGCCAGATGAGGTTTTTGCAGGTAAAATGGTTGGGGATGGTATGGCTATTGAGCCAGTAGAAGGTAAAGTAGTGTCACCAGTGGATGGTGAAGTGATACAAGTGTTTCCTACAAAGCACGCAATCGGTATTAAGTCTATTAACGGTATAGAAATATTAATCCATATTGGTTTAGAAACAGTTTCACTAGATGGAAAAGGTTTTGAAACTCATATAAATGTTGGAGATGAAGTTAAAAAAGGCCAGCTTATATTGACCTTCGATTTAGAATATATAAAAAGTAATGCTAAGTCAACTATATCTCCTATTGTTATTACTAATATGGATGATTTAGAAAAACTAGAAAAAATGAAATCAGGAGAAGTAAGCCAAAGTGATGTAATTATGAATATAACTAAAAAATAAGGAGATGGTATTATGTTAGAAAAGAAAATAACTATTAAAAATGCTACAGGAGTACATGCTAGACCAGCGAGTTTACTGGTTAAGGAAGCTACAAGATTTAAGTCAGATTGCTTCCTAATTAAGGGCGACAAAGAATATAACTGCAGAAGTATTATGAGTATAATGGGTATGGGTGCAAGACAAGGAGACGAAGTTACTTTGAAGGTATTAGGAGAAGACGAGAAAGAAGCCTTTGAAGCAATATCAGATTTAATCGAAAGAGGCTTCGATGAATAAAGTAGGGAGGAAAATTTATGTTTAAAGGAACCGCAGCTTCACCAGGTATTGCTATAGGAAAAGCATTAGTTTATAAAGATGTGGATTTAAACATTGACAAATTAAATATTTCAGAAGTAGAAAATGAAAATAAAAAATTGCATGATGCTATTGAAAAAACAAAAATACAACTAAGGGCTATCAAGAAAGAAGCCACAAAAAAACTTGGCACCGAACAAGCTCAAATATTTGAGGCCCATTTAATGGTATTAGAAGACCCAGAGCTACTTTCTCAAATAAAGGATAAAGTTAATAATGAAAAAATTAATGTAGAATATGCTACAAAGGATATAATAGATAACTTTGTTTCTTTATTTGAAAGTATGGATGATGAATATATGAGGGAAAGGGCAGCTGATATAAAGGATGTAGGAATAAGAATATTAAAAAACCTATTAGGTATTGAAATAGTTAACTTAGCATTATTATCAGATGAAATTATTTTAGTTGCGCATGACCTTACACCTTCAGACACTGCTACAATGAATAGGGATAAGGTACTAGGCTTTGTAACAGACATAGGAGGAAGAACAAGCCATACAGCTATTATGGCAAGATCTTTAGAAGTGCCAGCAGTTGTTGGATTAAAAAATATAACCTCTACTATCAATGATGGAGATACAATAGTATTTGATGGAGAAGATGGAGTTGTGCATGTTAATCCAACAGAGAATGTATTATCTTTATTCCAGCAGAAAAAGAAAGATTATGAAGTAACAAGAAGAGATCTTGAGGCTTTAAAAGGAATGCCAACGGTTTCGAAGGATGGAAGAGTTGTAGAGTTAGCAGCTAATATTGGGACACCAAAGGATATAAAAGGTGTTATAGAAAATAGTGGAGAAGGAATTGGTCTTTATCGTACAGAGTTTTTATATATGAATCGTAATAGTATGCCAACGGAAGAAGAACAATTCCAAGCATATAAGGAAGTTTTAGAAGGTATGGAAGGAAAACCGGTAATCATTAGAACTTTAGATATTGGTGGGGATAAAGAATTACCATATTTAAATCTTCCAAAGGAAATGAATCCATTTTTAGGATACAGGGCAATACGCATATGCTTAGATCAAACGGAAATTTTTAAAGTCCAATTGAGAGCATTACTTAGAGCCAGTGTTTATGGTAACCTAAAAATTATGTACCCGATGATTTCATCTGTAGAAGAAGTAAGGGATGCTAATAAAATTTTAGAAGAAGTTAAAAATGAGCTAGACAGAGAATATATTTCATATAGTAAGTCTATTGAAGTTGGAATAATGGTAGAAATACCAGCGGCGGCAGTAATTGGAGACCTTTTAATTAAGGAAGTAGATTTCTTTAGTATAGGAACTAACGATTTAATTCAATATACTAAGGCAGTAGATAGAATGAATGAGAAAATAAGTTATTTATATGACCCTTTTAATCCTGCAATTTTAAGAATGATAAAAATGATAATAGATTATGCCCATGAAGGTGGCAAGTGGGTAGGTATGTGCGGTGAAATGGCTGGAGATAAAAACCTTATTCCTATTCTACTTGGATTAGGATTAGATGAGTTTTCTATGAGTGCCGTATCTATTTTACCTGCAAGAAAGATTATAAGTGAGATTTCATATAGTGATATGAAAAAAATTGCTGAAGTAACTTTAACGCTTCCTACTTCAGATGAGATAAAAGAATATATAAAGGATCAGCTTAAATAAGGATTATATGTAATTTAATATAATAATTTTTAAAAATACATCTGTTGTAAAATAGGTGTATTTTTACATATTTAGGCATAATTATGCATTTACAATTTAATACAATTAATATATAATAAATATTAAAAATTTTATTTAATAGAGAATATATTAATTGGAGGGATAATTATGAATGAATTACTAGAAAAATTATTAATGGAGCCTATGCTATATTGCCTGCCCCCATGGACACATAGCAGAGAAAATCTTACTATACTATTAAAGGCTCATCCTTCAATTCAATTTGTTTCTTTAGTAGCTGTGGATTTAGGAGGAAATGATACAGATGAAAAAATTCCTATTTCTTTATTTATTGATGAAATGGAAAGATTTTTTAATGTAGGTGTTCAAACCGATGGATCTAGTGTTGTTCTCCATGGTATTGCAACATTAAATAATGCAAAGGTAGACTTAGTTCCAGATCTTTCTGTTAATTGGTTTGTTGATTATAATTATGATCATATTTGTAGTTCTACTGGGCTACCAATAGGAACATTGAGAATACCTGCATTTTTAGTGCATAATTCAAAAAAAGTAGATTCGAGATCTATATTGAAAAGAGCTATAGATTATTTTACTTCAGAAATTAAAGTATTATTTAACCAATATCCTCATATTAGAGAAGATTTAAATATATCTATGGAAGAAAATATTGATGATATAGTTTTAACCTCTGCTACAGAATTAGAGTTTTGGGTAAAAACCCCTGGTGATTCAGCAGATGAAGAAAAATTATCAACATCACAAATGTTGAAGGAGCAATATTGGAAGCGTACTAAGGGGAGTGTACGTACTGCATTGGAAGAAACTATACTTTTACTTAATAAGTATGGTATAGAGCCAGAAATCGGACATAAAGAAGTTGGGGGAGTTAGTGCCAAAATAGGAGTAAATGGTAAGTTGAATCACGTAATGGAACAGCTGGAAATAGTTTGGAGATATAGTACAGCTATTCAAGCTGCAGATAATGAGCTGTTTATTAGGGAAATTATAGAAGAAACCTTTAAACGGCACGGGTTAGAGGTAACCTTTATGGCAAAACCTATTGAAGGTGTAGCTGGTAGTGGAAAGCATATACATGTAGGTGTAGGGATTAGGCTTAACAGTGGTAGATATATTAATATTTTTACACCTAAAAATAAAAATACTGATTATATGAGTATCTTGGGCTGGGGAGGACTTTCAGGAATACTTAGAAACTACGAGGTGGTAAATCCATTTATAACTTCCACTAATGATGCTTTTAATCGATTAAAGCCAGGTTTTGAAGCACCAGTGTGTATAGTAAGTGCAATAGGTCATAGCGCAGATATTCCATCTAGAAACCGTACAGTATTAATTGGTCTAATTAGAGATATAAATAATCCAAGGGCTACAAGATTTGAGGTAAGATCATCAAATCCTAGCACTAACACTTATTTAGCCTTAGCTGCACTTTATCAAACTATGATTGATGGAATTAAGGCTATGGTAAAGTCGGGTATGACATCAAAAGAATTAGAGATAGAATTTTCTAAAGGACAAGGAGAAGAAAAATTTTATCTGGAAAAGGATAGAGTGTATAGAAGTGAAGAAGATGTATTCGAATATTACACAGAAGAAGAAAGACGTAGTATGTTTGGTATACCACCTGTAACAGTATGGGAAAATATTAAGAACTTTGACTTAGAGTCATATAAAATACAAATATTATGTTCGGGAGAGGTTTTTAGCCAAGCAATTATTGATTCTTATCGTCAAGCTACTATTACACAATGGGTTACAGAGTTGATAGGTAGAATTATTCCTGATAATATAGATTTAGTAAGAAGTTGTAAAAAGATTCATAGCGAAGATACAACAAATGAACTGGATGAGGTAAATTGGAAAAATGTTAATGAGTTAAGAAATTGTTTAATGAAGGATAGCTTAGATAGAAAGGCTTTATTTTCTCGAATGAGAGAAGGAATTGAGTTAGAGAATTATGATTTAACTTCGAAGTTACAATTAGAAATGAATGAAAAAATAACCTTATTAAAACAATTATATATAACATATCGTAGAAATTTATTTGAAGAAGGTAGTGAAGAAGGTAGTTATTTTTGGCATTAATTTAAAGATTTGAGTTATTTAAGCAAAGCTTGCTTTCTCTCGGCATTTAAGAGATATTAAGCTTTGCTTTTTTATTGTGGAATAAAGTATAGGATAATCTTTGCGTAGACATATGAGAATTTTAATAATTTTAAAGGAGGAAAATTATACCTAAGTAGAGAATATTAAATAGGTTAAAATCATTGTTTTCTAGTTTATATATTGGGTATAACAGGAAATATAGAGTATTAAATAATTATATAAGAAGGAGTGGTAATGATGCATATTAAAGAACTACAGAAAAAGGTGGAAAATATACGAAGAAGATTAGATCCTGAAGTAATTGAAAGAGAAAAAAGAATAGAAAAGACAAAGGGTTTAGTAAAGGGTGCAGCTATAGGCAGTATTATAGCTGGGGCAACAGCTTTATTTCTTTCGCCTGATAGTGGAAAAAATAATCGTAAAAAAGCTAAAGAAGAATTAGAGAAGGCTAAGGAGGTTTTAGAAACAAACCTTAATGAAGGTAGAGAAAAATTATCTAAAGTCTATGAGTTAAAAAAGGAAACAATAGAAGCTAAGAAAAATATGTTAAAAGAAAAATTAGACTTAAATGACAATATGAATATTATTGATGATATAGACTTGGAAGAAATAGAAGAAGAATTAGCTACAGATGAATATTAATATAAACTATACATAGGAAAAGGGAAGGGATAATATGGATGCTCAAATAACTATTGGACAGCTGATTACCGTACTATTTGCTATAGCTGGCGGCGGAGTACTAGTTGTTCTATTTAAAACATTAGCGAATCTTAACCAAATTTTTAGTAATATAAATAAAATTGTACAACGTAATGAAGTTAATATTGATAGCGCTTTAAATAGCCTACCTAATATACTTGCGAATACTGAAGAAATTACTAAAAGTGTAAATGAAGAAATGCAGCACGTTTCAGGAGCAATTAAAGCCATAGAAGAAACTGTAGAATATACAGCTTCTGCTGCACAGGTTGTTACTGAAGATATTGTTTTGCCAGTAAAGGATATATTAGAAATATTAGCGTTAGTTAAAAGTATTTTTATTAAAGATAAGAAAAAAGGTTGGTTTGAGAAATAAGCAGAAAGAGATGTTGAAATGATTAATTTTAAGAAACTTAAAATTAAAAATATAGTAAAGTGTATAAGTTATATAGCTGTAATATCAATTGTTTTATTTGCTACAATAAACTTTACTGTTATTAAAAGCCTGAATGAAAGATCTAATATAACTAAGGAAATATTTAGTAGATATGTTGTGTTTTCCATAATAATAGTAATAGTGTTATTAGTATTACTTGTATTTGCATTAATATTTATTAGGAGGATCGTAAATACTGATGTTCCTTACATACTTCGTAGTTTCAAAAATTTAAGCAATTTTAGCTATGATATGTCCGCTGTAGATAGCTTTGTCCCTTACTTTGGTGAAGAAAAAGAGTTAAAAAGGTTTGTTGGAGATGTATTTAGGGAGCAAATATTTTTACAAGAAATTAAAAATATTGCTGCTAATGAATACGTTTTAGATGATGTGTTAGAAAAGATATTAAAAAAACTAAACGCCTTTGTTAGAGTAGACAGAATAGGAGTAGCATTTGTAGACTATGAAAAAAAGCGAATTGTAGCTGAAACTGGAAAGATGAACTACGGAAATGTATTACTAGGACCTGGATTTGAGGTAAGTATGGATCAAACCTCTTTAACTGAAATGCTTATAAGTAAAAAATCTGTATTTAGTAATGATCTTGTAGCAGAGTTAAATAAAAAGAAATCTGGAAATAGATCTTTAGATTTAATTGTGAATGAAGGGATTAAATCTAATATGATACTTCCTCTTATTATAGGAGATAAGGTTTTCGGTTTTTTATTTTTTAGTTCCTTTGAAAAAGGAAGTTATAATAAAAAGAGCCTTAGAATAGGAGAGAATATTGCTAATGCCATAGCTACAATAATAGACCAAACTTATTTAACTAAAAAAATGCTAAATAACATTACTTTAACTTTTGCAGATTTAGTTGAGAAAAAAGATTTAGAAACGGGAAATCATATTAATCGTATGACAAACTACTCTAAAGTAATTGCGGAAGGTCTGTTAAACTACAAAAATAAAAATTATAGAGTAAATAATTCCTTTGTTTATGATATGGAGCTTTATGCGCCTCTTCATGATATAGGAAAGATAGGTATACCCGATAAAATTTTAGGTAAGCCAGCAGGACTAACAGCAGAAGAATGGATGGTTATGAAGGAGCATACAAATATTGGAGCAAACATATTAACAAACCTAAGGGACAGTTTGAAGATTTTTAGAAAACAATTCTATCAAATGGCAATCGATGTTACAAGATACCATCATGAAAAATGGGATGGAAAAGGTTATCCTTATGGATTAAAAGGAGAAGAGATACCACTGGCAGCTAGGATCGTGGCTGTTGCAGATGTATTTGATGCATTGTCATCTAGAAGACCATACAAGGAACCAATACCATTTGATAGTGCTGTAGATATTATTAAGGATGGAAGTGGAACTCATTTTGATCCCGAACTTGTTGGTGTATTTATAGACAATCTACCAAAAATAAGAAAAATATATGATAAAGATTTTGGAAATAACAATTTTAGTAGTAATAAAATATTATCTTAATAATTAAGTTAGAAGTAATAGAATGTGTTGTTAAATAGTAATAAAATAGGCACTAGAGAAATTTCTCTAGTGCCTATTTTATTACTGTCGCCATTTTAAAAATTTATCTTCTAGCCATGATATTAACTGGTACATTATAGCTGTGGCAACTGCTAAAATAATAACACCCGCCATTACAATATCTAATCTAAATACTTGACCACCATATACAATTAAATATCCTAAACCAGACTTTGATACAAGAAACTCTCCTACTATTACACCAACCCAAGTCATACCAATATTTATTTTAAAAGTATTTATCATAGTAGGTATACTTGCAGGAAAGATTACTTTTTGGAGTATTTGAAATTTGGTTGCACCAAAGGTAGTCAACATTTTGATCTTTTCTGCATCTACTTCTCGAAAACCATTATAAGTTGCTAATATAGTTACAATAAGAGAAATGGTTAAGGCAGTTACAATAATACCGCTCATACCTGCCCCAGCCCATATAATTATAATAGGTCCTAATGCTATTTTAGGCAGTGCATTTAATACAACTAAATAAGGATCTAAAACCTTAGCCGCAAAGTCAGACCACCATAAAGCAATGGCAACAACAGTTCCCAAAATGGTTCCAAGTCCTAGTGCAATTAGTGCTTCCAAAACAGATACTAATGTATGCTTAAAAAGAGAGCCGTCTACAGTCAGTCTACCTATCAACATAGCAATATCAGAAGGTTTACTTGTAAAGAACGGATCGATCCATTTAAGGGTAGCGGCAACTTCCCACAGCACTAAAAAACCGATTAAAACTCCTATTTGCCATAGAAGAACCTTCATATTATAGCCTTTAACAAAACGAAGGTATTCTAGATGATTATTAGAATGTTGTTGCTTTATAACCTTTGTATTATTTGACATATACATCCAGCTCCTTCCATATTTTATTGAAGTAATGTCTAAACTCGAGAGCTTCACGACATTTAATAGGACTTTTTTCACCGTTGCAGGTAAGTTCAATATTATGGATGCTTTTTATGCGAGCAGGTCGATTAGATAATACTACCACTTTATCAGCCATAGAAATAGCTTCTGATATATCGTGAGTTACCATTATGGCTGTCTTTTTTTCTCTACGTAAAATGTTAGTAATATCGTCACTAACAGCAAGTCTGTTCTGATAATCTAATGCGGAAAAGGGTTCGTCCAATAGTAATAAATTTGGTTCAATTGCTAGAGTTCTAATTAATGCAACTCTTTGCCTCATTCCACCAGATAACTGATTGGGATAATGATCTTTAAAATCAGCTAATCCATAGGTATCAAGTAGTGATATAACACGCTCTATTGACTCATCATTTACTTTATTTTGAATTTCTAATCCAATCATTACATTTTCAATAATTGTTCTCCAAGGGAATAGATGATCATTTTGAAACATATATCCAATACTCTTGTTTGTTCCATCTATCTTATTACTATTAATAAACACTTCGCCCGAACTAGGCTTTATTAATCCAGCAATTATAGATAAAATCGTTGACTTACCGCAACCACTGGGACCTACGATAACAAGGATTTCACCCTTATCAACATCGAACGTAAGGTCATCAAGCGCTTTTGTTTCTCCGTCCAAAGTGTGATAGATTTTAGATACATTTCTTATTTCAACAAATTTTCCATTGTTCATGTAGTTACCTCCTCTAGACAATATCAATGCATAGTAAATCTATATGCTATATAATATGAATAGGGAGATATTGTGTTCCTTTCTATTATTCTTCAATAACATAGTGTTTTCTATAATATTCATATACCTCATCAAAAGTAAATCCAAGATTTTTTGCAAGGTGAACATACCTTGCAAAAAGGTTTACATAAATAGTAAGAGAAGTAAAATAGTTATCATTTAAAATGTTATTTTTCAATAGTGATATCTGGTCAAAAATAGATGAAAAAAGCTTAACTAAACTTTCTTCCTCCTCCACCATACTAATTGCGTCTTTATCTATAATATTAAAATTATGAATATTTCCGATTGACAATAAAAACTTCATGGCATCTATATACCTAACAAACATCTTTTCTTTAGGAATATTTTCTTTAGCTTTAGAGTACTTATAACATTTTGTAAGATTTGCGATTTCAGCAGTTTTAATTTGTAGAGCTAAAAACCTAAGGTCAAAGGTGTTATCCCTTCCAAGAGCATCCTCTTCTATTTGAGCTAATGTTTTTATATTTCGTTCTATTATTTCTTGTATTTTAAACAATTGATATAGTTCCATAATATCCCTCCATCGATTAATATATAAATATTAGCACTAGGTACTAATACTTAATAATATTATTATATACCATTATTTTATTTTGTAAATATTATTTTAGTATTAAAACACACATAATTTAAATATCATCCTTTAAAAACACGTATAAATATATGTAAAATATTCCTATAATTACAGGAATATATAATTTATTGTCGAATACTTATACCATCTATATAGAATATAATAAAAGTCTCTACCAAGGCTTTCAAATCAAAGAAGCCTTTATTGTAATTGGTTTTATGAAAAGTATATATTAATAAATTTATACTTGTATATGCATTATAAAGAAATTAGTCGTTTTATAGGGAGGAATTAAAAATGCTAGTCACAGGGGGACAAAGCGATTATAGTGAAGACATCACAGTGCATAGCTGCAATACAGCTAGATCATTAAGTAGTTACCTTAATGATAAAGAAAATGGAACATGTGAAAGGGATAGTTGGCATTTTAGTAATGGTGATTTAATTATGATAATATTTGAAGCAACTACTAGAAAAATTGTTAGCGTTAACGATGCTGCCTGTAAATTTTATGGCTATAGCAAGGAAGAACTTTTATCTAAATGTATTAATGATATTAACACTTCAACATATGAAGAAATATGCGATAGAATTGAAAAGACAAGAAGCAATATAGAAAAAAGATTTACTACGCAACATAGAGTCGCTAGTGGAGAGATTAAGGATATTGAGGTTTTCAGTAATCCATTTACACTAAATGATCAAGAATTAATTCATAATATAGTGTTTGACATTACAAAGAGGATACAATACGAAAAAGAACTAATGGAAAGTAAAGAAAGATATAAAAGATTAGTACAACTATCTCCTTATGCTATTATGGTGCATACAGGTGATAGATTTATCTTTGTAAATAAGGCTGGGGCTAATTTATTTGAAGTATCTAATAGAAAGCAATTAATTGGAGTATCTATCAAGGATTTTATTCATGAAGACTTTAAGGATGTTATAATAAAGAAAATTGATAAAATAAAAAAATCAAAGGAGAAAGTATTAGAGAGGGAAATTAAAATTGTAACTACCACTGGCAAGGTAGTAGATGTTAGTATGAACTTAAGCCTTATACAATATGATGGCGAAGAGGTTATAATGACAATTTTGACAGATATTACAGAGCGAAAAGAAAAGGAAAGACTTTTAAAAGAGGCTGAAGAAGACAAAGAAAAGATGAATGAAATGATGGAATATGATAAATTAAGGACTGAATTCTTTGCTAATATATCTCACGAACTCAGAACTCCGATTAATGTAATTTTAGGTTCACTGCAGTTAGTAGATAAATATGAGGATGAATTTATCTTAAATCCACATAAATTAAAGAAACTGGTCGGAACTATGAAACAAAATTGTTTTAGACTTTTAAGATTAATAAACAACTTAATAGATATTACAAAAATTGATTCGGGATTTTTTACATTAAGCCTAGAAAATGTTGATATAGTAAAAGTTATAGAGGACATAGTACTATCGGTGGCCAACTACTATACTGGAAATATAGGAGTAGAAATAATATTTGATACTGATGTAGAAGAAAAGATAATGGGTTTTGATCCAGATAAGTTAGAAAGAATTATGCTAAATCTTTTATCTAATGCTTTAAAATTTACTGATAAAGGGGATAAAATAGAGGTTTATGTATATGATAAAAATGAGAAAATAATGATTTCTATTAAGGATACGGGAACGGGAATTCCAGAAGAAAAATTAGATATTATATTTGATCGTTTTAGACAAGCAGACAAATCCTTAACTAGAAATCATGAGGGAAGTGGTATTGGTTTATCTCTAGTAAAATCCTTTGTAGAGATGCACGGTGGCAGTGTTAGTGTTAAGAGTGAATATGGTAAGGGCAGTGAATTTATTATAGAAATGCCAGCAAAACTAGTTTCTGATTCTAATAACAGAAAAGATTTTGGAACGATGAGCCAAGATAATAAAAATATAAAGAGACACGTAGAACGAATTAATATTGAATTCTCTGATATTTATACATAGAACATAATAGGAAAGGAACCTTTTAAAAGGGGGTTCTTTTTTATGTGTTTAACCTATAGTCTAGGGGGTAAAAAACTTATAATTATACACTATAATCATATAAATAGCAAAAAAGAACATATGTTTAAAAAACTGAGTAATAAATGGTAATATAGAATTAATAGGAATTTGCAGACTCTTTTAACCTAAATTTATTAAATCTCATTTTAGAGTTAACATTTATAGGCTTATATTTGAACTGGTCTTTGGTTATAGAATATGTGATAAATTGGTAAAAATAAAAGACTAAAGGAGTTTGGACACAATGAAAACTAAAGAAAAAAGTAAAATCCAGTTAGATATATTAAAAGATAAATTACATAGAATGTTGGATGACAGTAATGGAATAATTACAGATGAGATAGTTAAAATTAGTCAAGCTTTAGATGAGATAATTATTCAAGAAACAGAAAGACATAATTATGCTAAAAAAAATAATACCACTCATGAATGAGAGGTATTGGGTTTAAATTTAATTAGTTTTTCCACCATTAATTTCACCAGATTTTTGGATAGCATATTTAGCTAATACTGGTCCGAACACTTCATAAAATAGTACACCACCGAGGACCACTGTTGTTAATGCAACGCCTATCTGAGGTAATTCCTGGCGTACAATCATAGATAAACCAATAGCTACACCAGCCTGTGGTAAAAGTCCAAGACCTAAATATTTTACAACATTATCATCGCATCCTGTAGCTTTAGCAGATAAGCCGGCACCAATAATTTTACCAAGAGATCTAGCTACAATATAACCTATTCCTAAGGCACCAACTTTTGTAAGAACATTTAAATGTAAGCTAGATCCTGCTAATGTGAAGAAAAATAAATATATTGGAGGAGTAAAGTCGTTAATAAGGGAAAATACGCGTTTGGAATTATGCATTAAGTTAACAAGCGTTGCTCCCATCATCATACATGTAAGTAAAGCAGAGAGATGAAAAACTGAAGCTAATCCACTACCTGCTACAATAGAAGCTAAAATTAAGGCTAATAGTTCTTCTTGATTTTGGGCTTTGTTAGCTAAGAAAGTAAGCAGTATTCCTAGAATAAAGCCTATACCAAGCGATCCTATGATTTCTATAATTGGTTGAAACATCATTTGAATAAATGAAGAGTCACTTGTACCAAAGGATAATTTAGCAATGGCCATTGCAATACCAAATGCTATAACGCATACAGCGTCATCGATGGCTACAACAGGTAAGAGGGTTCTAGTTAAAGGACCTTCAGCCTTATATTGCCTGATTATCATTATTGTTGCTGCAGGAGCTGTAGCTGCTGCAATACTTCCTAATACAATACTAAATGCAAAAGACTCTCCTAATATATAATGACTTGTTAAAAACACCAATATAACTGCGGTGAGAGCCTCGGCTAATGTAATAATAACGATTCTTTTTCCTACCTTTGCTAGGTCTTTAAGATTAAATTCACTACCTATACTAAATGCAATTGATGCTAAAGCGACTTCGTTAACAATTCCAAAACTTTCTACATCTAGATCAGAAACTATTCCAAGAATTGATGGACCTATCAACAACCCGCCCACTAAATAACCAGTAACATAAGGGAGATGGAGGTATTTAGCTAATCTACCTCCTAATACTCCAATTAACAGGATGATACCAATTTTTAACAACAGATTCAATTTTAATGCGCCTCCATATTTTAAGATTAATGCTACTTAGTATTCTTTGGTAAGCCATAAACGTTTCCGACAGGAACTGTAAACATAAGGCCTATACCTGGCTTACAGATATCACCAATAACACTGTTAATAGCATTAATAGCTTTGTCTAGAAGTTCTTGGCTCTCGACCACTGTAAAAACCGTTTTATTGTATGGTCGTGAGCTATCTAAAAAACTTTTTAATGATCCAAACAGAGGAATTTGTCTGTTTACATTGCTAGCAATAGCACTTGCCATTCCTTGACTATCTAAAATAGTCGCGCCTTTTACTCCAACTTCTACAAATGCAGCTAAAATATCATCTAGGTATTCTGTTTCATTAAGAACTAAAAATAATATATGCATTTCTTCACCTTCTTTCAGTATCATAATCACTATTTTTATTGTATACAAAATATTAATTTTTTTCAACTTCTTCTTTAGATGCAATACTACATAATCTAATATATATCTTTAAATCAGAAAAATGTAAAAAGCACCTAATATAATAAGTGCTTTTAAGTAATATAATAAGAAAAAATTTCTATACTAACAGGCTTGTTCTATAGTTTTTTCTAATATATTATCTGTGGCTCTTTCTGCTCCGTTAATTTCTCCAGCTTTCTGAATTGCAATCTTCGATAGAATAGGGCCAGAAACTTCATATACAAATACACTAAAAAGAATAACAGTAGTTATGGCTTCACTAAATTGAGGTAGTTGCTGTCTAACAATCATAGACAAACCTATCGAAACACCACCCTGTGGCAATAGGGCAAGTCCTAAATATTTAACAATTACATCATCTGCCTTTACTGCCTTTGAGCCTAAGGCAGCCCCTAACATTTTACCAGCAGCTCTTGCTATAATGTATCCTATACCTAATGCTCCAACCTTAGCGAGAACACTTAAATGTAAGCTTGCTCCTGCCAATGTAAAGAATAATAAGTAAATTGGAGGAGTGAAATCATTTGCAATTGTAAATACACGGTTTGAATTGTGCATTAGATTCACAAGTGTTGCTCCAAGCATCATACAAGTTAAAAGAGGTGATAGAGCTAATGCATTAGCTATGCCTGTTCCAGCAAAAATTGATGCTAGCATCATTGCTAACAACTCTTCTTGACTATTTGCTCTGTTTGCTACATATGTTAATAAGATTCCTAATACAAAGCCTAATATAAGAGAACCAAAAATTTCAATAAGTGGATTGCCAATCATCTGTAAAAATGAGCTATCTGCTGATCCAAGTGATAATTTAGCCATAGACATTGCAATACCGAAGGCCATAATACCAACAGCATCATCTATTGCGACCACTGGTAATATAGTTCTAGTCAAAGGGCCATCAGCTTTATACTGCCTAATTACCATAATTGTTGCAGCAGGAGCTGTAGCAGCTGACATTGATGCTATTACAATACTGAATACAAAGGATTGATCAAATATATAATATGTTACTATAAATACTAAAAGTATTGCTCCAATAGCTTCAGCTAATGTAATAATAACAATACTTTTGCCTACTTTTAGCATATCCTTTAATTCAAACTCACTACCTATACTAAAAGCAATAGCAGCTAATGCAATTTGATTGATAATTGAAAAAGCCTGAACATCTTGGTCTGTAATTAACTTAAAAAAAGATGGACCAATAAATAAGCCAGCTACTAAATATCCAGTTACATTAGGAAGACTAAAGCGTTTAGCTAATCTTCCACCAAGAATACCTACCAATAATACGATGCTGATTTTAAAGAGTACATCCAATTTATATTTCCCCCTATGTAGTAAATTAATATGTATAATTATGTATAATACAGTTATAAAGCTAAAAATAAAAAGAATAAATCTCTAGTTTTACTTAAGTTAGAAGGTAACACATGCATTTTAACCACCAGCTTTCTAAATTTAGCATCCTAATTAACATTGTATACAATATATCAATCTTTTTCAACTACCTAAGTTATAATAAAGTATATGGTTGTTAAAAATTCCAAAAACAAACAAATACTTTCTAAATAAAAAAATTCGTCTGATGCTGTCGCATCGACTCATGGCGCACTCAATTTTAAAGCTTAAGCTTTAAAATTTCAAGTGCTTAAAATATTATTAACCTTATACTTGTTTAAAAACCTCTCAATAACTAAAAAATTATACTTTCCTAAGCAATAAAAAACATCCCTAGGGATGTTTTTCAAAAGTCTACATAATAGCATCAGACAAATTTTTTATTCTGCTGGAGGAACGAAAGTTCTTTGAGCTAGTTCGTTATCTAGCATATAAATTCCTTCGGGACTATTTGTTACTCTTTTTATCTTAGCAATAAGTGCAGAGAACATAGCCTCTTCTTCTACTTGCTCATCAATAAACCAATTTAGGAAGTTAACTGATGCATAGTGTTTTTCTTCTAATGCTAAACTCATAAGATTGTTGATTTGTGCTGTAACTTTTTGTTCATGCTTTAATGCTGCAGTAAAAACATCTTCTAATGAATCATAGGAATTGTTTGGATTGTCGTAACCAGACATAACTATTCTTTCTCCTATTTCATCGATGAAGTTAAAAAATTTCATAGCATGGAATCTTTCTTCTTCAGCTTGAACTATGAAGAAGTTAGCAAAACCTTCTAAATCCTCAGCCTTGCAATATGCTGCCATAGCTAAATAAATATTAGCAGCTTCAAATTCATACTTTAGTTGTTGATTAAAAGTATCTAATAATTTTTCTGAAATCATAATATAATCCTCCCCATATAAGTTTATTTTATTATGTATTTTGTTATTATTATATCATAGGTTATCAAAATATCCTATGAATATACCTGTATTTTAATGATTTCTATATAATATTTACACAAAAAAACTAAAAATAAACACAAATCAGATATTTTTACTAAATTTATGTTTATTCAAATCAAGCATAGTATTATTACTTAAAGGACTATTTAATTAATATGGTAGTTATTTAAAATATGATATTATTTGGTATTTTAACACAAAAAAGCTATAATGTATATATAGAAGATTACAGGAGGATATGAAAATGTATAAACCATACAGGATTTTTGCAACCGATATGGATGGAACATTGCTAAATTATAGGAAGGAAATATCGGAAGTAAATTTAAAGGCTATGAGAGACTTGCATAAGGAAGGCATTGAAGTTGTTGTATGCACTGGAAGATCCTTTGCTACAGTTAAGCAGTACTTAGAACAACTAGATTTTCCATGTTGGCTTATTAGTAATAATGGATCCGTTATTAGAAATAAAAGTAGAGAAATAGTTTCAACTACTTATATGAAACAAACGGTTTTACAAAAGGTGATTAGAATATTGGAAAAAGAAGATGTATATTTCCATGCCAGTGATGAGGAATATTATTACATTAAAAGTATATATGAGCGAATAAAAATGGTCCGTAACTATGTATCGAGGGTAGAAAAATCTAAAATTAAGGCGTTTTGGCGTCCTATTTATGAAGTTTTATTTTCTAATACACATAAAAAAGTTAACTTTAACTCTTTTATTCATAATGGTGGAAAAATAACGAGTATATTTGTAGTAAGTAGAAACAGTGAAAAAATTAATAGTATAAAGGCAAAACTAGCTAATATAGAAGGTATTGATGTGTCTAGTTCTGGTAAAGACAACATAGAAATCTTAGATAAAGGAGCTACAAAGGCCCATGGTCTTGCAAAATTATTATCAAAGTTAAATATTTCTTCAGATGAAATAGTGACGGTTGGAGATAACTTTAATGATCTTACTATGATAAAATATGCAGGTTTGGGTGTAGCCATGGGAAATAGTGAAGCAGAAATAAAAGAACATGCAGATTGGGTTACAAAAACTAATGAAGAAGATGGAGTGGCTCATTTAATATATGAAAAGGTGATTAAACTCAAAGAAGTTGCTATGGAATAAATGTATATTTGTTTCAAAATTTGAAACAAGTTTACTTAGTAATTAGAGAGGGGATAAAAAACAATGAATGAAAAGATAAGAGATTTAGAGAATATGCCACTAAATATTAAATTAATATATAGCAAAATATTAAGCCTTATGACTTTGACGGATGATAATTATGATCAATTAAAAATATCCAAGCTTTATACAATCATAAATAAAATTCAATTACCGTCCATGGAGCGGATACAGTTAATGAAATTTATCATGGAAAAAGAAATAAATTTTATTGAAATATCCAAAGAAATATATTTAGATACGCATTTAAATGATCAAGAAAAAAATATTTTCCGTTTTTCTTTAATGAAGGATCTAATTATTATTATGAAGGCTAACTATATTGAAACAGAGGAGGAAAAAAGACTTTTAAAAGATATTCAAGATTATTTTGATATTTCTAAGGAACAACTTTCTTTCTTTGAAGAAGAATATGAACTAGACCGTTGTTTTTTTGATGATACTATAAGTGATAATAAATTTAAAGAAATAACTAAAAAGACCATATCGACTGCTACCGCATTAGGTATTCCACTAACCGTTATATACTATAGCGGGACATTTAAGGGACTAGGACTTTTGGGGACAATTTCAGGGCTAAGGGATTTAGGTATGAAAAGGAGAACGGGTAAATATTCATTAATAATAGGGATAGGTACATCTATTGCATTAGGAGTTATAACATATAAAACCTTAGAATATATATTAAATGTTAGAAAAGATGAAAAAACTAAGCTAGTCCACTTGATGAAGAAAAACATGGAAGCTTTACACGAGGCAACAAAGGATAGTTTATACAAGGATATTAAGTATTTTACATACCGTATGATTGAGACTAAAGACAAAACTGGACAGTATGCGGAGGATACATTAAAAATAATAAATATTTTGAAAAGAACTGTAGCCACTTTAGAAAATACGGAGGCTGTAATTATTTAAATTTTTAAACTATTTAAGAGGATTTTTAGAAATAATGTTTAATAAGTACTGAAAAGGAGGGAGTATATGTTAGATAAAAAGCTTATCGAAGACATAATTATGGCTGCATTATCAACAGGGGGAGATTTTGCGGAGGTATTTATAGAAGACAAATACAATACAGGTATCACTATGATAGGTGGTAAGGTGGATAGTAGTATTTCTGGTAGGGATTTTGGTATTGGAATCAGAATTTTTAAAGGATTAAATAGTGTATATGCTTATACAAATCAGCATACTAGAGAAGCTTTAATAGATACAGCCATTAAAGCTAGTGGAGCAATCCAAGGCTTTAAACAAGATATTGTGTTAGATTTTACAAAATATAATTATGAAAACATTAACCCAATAAAATACTTACCAAATACAATTAGTAAAAGTAAAAAGGTTAATGTAATGAGGGAAGCCAATGAAGCTGCCAATAGTTATAGTGATCGTATTTCTCAGGTTACTATAAGATCCATCGATGAGGACCAAAGAATATTAGTTGCTAACTCTGAAGGGAAATTTGCAGAAGATCAAAGAGTAAGAACAAGAATTGTAATTCAATCTATAGCTTCTAAAAATAATGAGATGCAAACAGGTTCATATGGTCCAGGTGCACACATGGGATTTGAATTCTATGATAAAATAGATGTTAAAGAGTATGCAAGAGAAGCATCTAGAATTGCAATTACTATGTTAGATGCAGAGCCTTGCCCAAGTGGTAAATTTCCAGTAATAATAGATAATGAATTTGGTGGAGTTATTTTCCATGAAGCTTGTGGTCATGGGTTAGAAGCAACTTCTGTGGCCAAAAAGAATTCTGTATTCGCAGATAAAATTGGAGAAAAGGTGGCATCTAGCATTGTTACTGCTATAGATGACGGAACAATTCCAAATGCTTGGGGATCTTCTAATATTGATGATGAAGGAGAACCGACTAAAAAGAATGTGCTAATAGAGAATGGTATTTTAAAAGGGTATATGATAGATAAATTAAATGCCAGAAGAATGGAAATGGATGTAACGGGATCAGGACGTAGACAATCCTATAAATTTGCTCCTACATCTAGAATGACAAATACATATATAGCAGCTGGTAAATCCACTCCAGAAGAGATTATTGCCAATACAGAGTTTGGTATCTATGCAAAATATATGGGTGGAGGATCAGTTAATCCTACTACTGGAGATTTTAACTTTGCTGTTATGGAGGGGTATTTAGTTAGAAATGGTAAAATAGACAAACCATTAAGAGGAGCTACTTTAATAGGAAATGGTCCTAATATACTTCATAAAATTGATATGGTGGGTAACAATCTGGATTATGGTCAAGGTATGTGTGGATCTGTTAGTGGATCAATACCTACAGATGTTGGGCAACCTACAATTAGAGTAAGTGAGATTACTGTCGGCGGCAGAAAGGGGGAGAAATAGTATGGATATAGATAGACTAAAGGAACTAATCTTTGAACATGGAAAAAATGAAGGCTTTACTGATATGGAAGTATATTATCAAAGTAACAGTGAATTTAGTTGTACAGTTTTCAAAGGAGAAGTAGATGATTATTCAACATCACAAGAAGGAGGTATATCCTTTAGAGGACTTTATAATGGACATATGGGATATGCCTACACGGAAAAAATTGATGAGAGTGCTACGGAAATTTTAATAGAAATAGCTAAGGAAAATGCTGAAATTATTGAAAGTGATGATAATGAGGTCATATTTAAAGGATCAAAACTTTACAATAAAATTGATTTGTATTCAGAAGAGCTAGCAAAGATACCTACAGAACGTAAGCTTGATTTTATAAAGGAAGTAGAAAAGAAAGCCTATGCATTAGATAAAAGAGTTGTAAATGTAAACTATTGTACATATAAAGATTATGAAGATGAGAAGATGCTGTATAATACTAATAAACTAAATAAAAAGGAAAAATCAAATATTGCTGTTGCATACTTTTCGGCTGTTGTTCAGGAAAAAGAAGAAATTCAAAGTGCTTTGGCATTTAAGGTAGGCCAAAATTTTAGAGATTTTGATGCCGAGTCTCTAGCAAAAAAAGCAGTAGATAGGGCTATTTCTTACTTAGGAGCAAAGCCTGTTGAGAGTAAAAGCTATACTATATTATTAGAAAATATTGCAGCTGCAGATTTATTAGAAACTTTCGTAGGCATTTTTTCAGCAGAAAACGTTCAAAAGGGCCGTTCTTTATTGAAAAATAAGCTTGGGGAAGCAATCGGAAGTTTGCCACTCACCATTATAGATGATCCATTTATGATTGATGGAGCAGCAAATCGCTCTTTTGATAGTGAAGGTGTTGCAAGTGAGAAGGTGTCAGTAATTGAAGAGGGAATATTACATAGTCTACTTCACAATTTGAAGACTGCTGAAAAAGAAGGAGTTCAATCTACTGGACATGGCTATAAAGCCTCATATAAAGGCACAATTACAATAGCACCTTCGAATTTTTATATACAACCAGGACTCAATACATACGAAGATTTAATGAATTCAATTGATGAAGGCTTAATTATTACAGAATTAGAGGGACTACACTCTGGTGCAAATCCTGTTTCAGGAGATTTCTCATTAGCAGCTAAAGGATATTACATTAAAAGTGGAAAGATAGAAAGACCAGTTAATCAAATTACAATTGCTAGTAATTTTTATGAAGTATTGCAAAATATTGAAGCTGTTGGTGATGACCTTGCATTTACATTGCCAGGTGCTGGCTACATAGGCTCACCTACATTAAAAATAAAAAATATATCTGTAGCAGGAGAGTAAAAAAACAAAAGCTAATGTTGAGACATACATTAGCTTTTTTGTTATTAACCAATTAAGAAAGTGGAGGTTAGTGATATTTAGAACACTTAAAGTTTTTAAGAAGATTTTAAAATCTAAGTGTAATATGAGTCGATAGGATATTATCGGACAAATTTTTTATAATGAGTCTACATAAGCTTCTAGTTCTTCTAGTAAAGCTACATACTTCCTTTCAGTATCGTCGCTATTTAAACGTTCTTTAGCTTTCTCAAACTCCACATTTAATTGTTCGTGGATCTCTGCCTTTAATTGACTTTCGGCAAAGTTAAATATTGCATTATCTTCTTTGTCTATATGACGGTATAGTAAATCTGTGTAGGCTGTAGCATTTGCAATAATATCAACCTTTGCATTATCATTTCCTTTTTCAGATTCAATTAAAGCATTTTCTAGATTTTTTACAAACAACCTCCCTAAATCATGTTCTGCAAGCATACCAAAGATAGGGCCTTGCTTGATGGCTGGTCCAAGTTCAGAAGACATTTTTTCAAATAAAATTTCCTCTTCTTTTCCATGATGGAATTTATCTGCATAGTTTCTAATAAAATCGATAGCATCATAGTAGCCTTTGTAATATACTTCTTTTGTATTAAAAGTATGTATACATAGACCCTTCACAACCTTTAACATTCTTAAAATATTTTGATGTTCATCTCTTAAGGTTTGTACTGCTTTCATATGAATCCTCCCTTATATAGTTTAATTATATATAGTATACCCACTATCAACATGTAAAGATGTGATATTAATCAAAGATATACATAATATGTTCTCTTTTTTAAAATGATAAATTAGGCTATACTATAGAGTATATATTTAAATATTAGAAAAGTAGGATGTGTAAATATGAAAATAGGTGGATATTCTCACTTTAATGGAATCACTTTTTTTTGTGATGTATTTAAAATTAAGGGAAGTAGGAAGAATAATGATATTATTTATGATATAGAGTGGATAGTGCCTCCAAAGTGGTTAAGAAAATTAGAAAATAAATTTATTCTGGGAGGGATTCTAGTAGCGTATTATCAATGGAAGGTATTAGATAAAAAAATAAAAAGCTTATTTTTGTTTTTAATAGGATTTTATCTAATGGACGAAATCATGGATTTAACTTTTATAGATAAGTATTTAGACTACTATGGTAGTAAATTTAGTATTTATTTTATTATAACTGCTTTAATTATAGTAGCATTAAATTATAAAAGAATATTGATGATATTTAGATATCACGGTGCAGAGCATAAGGCAATTAATTGTTTTGTAGAACATGGTTATGTAGATCTATACTTAATAAAGAAAGCTTCTAGATTTAACAAAAGGTGTGGTTCTAATATAGCTAGTATATTTCTATTATTATATATACCCATATGGGTTTTAAATGTAGATTCATTAACAGCCATAGTTATTATTTTTTTAATTGCTCTTCAAATAACAAAAATTTTAGCACTTAAAAATTTTTGGTGGGATAAATATATTCAAATTCTTCAGTGGATTACTGTACTGGAACCTAAAGAAGAGGAAATTGAGGTTGCTATAGGTACTTTTAATCAATTACACAGAGGATACTATATATATCAGTCTGAAGCAAGGAAAGATATAAAAAAAGTATGATTCAGGTGGAGTAAAAACTTCACCTGAATCATAGTTGTACTTTGAGCACTTAAAATTTAGTGTGACAGAAGTCGATGCAGTAGCATCAGACGGCTATTTTATTTCATTTTTTTATCTTTGATTTTTATTGTTTTATTCCATACTGTTGTTATCATTATTAGTTAAACTAGAATTGTTTTGATTATTTTGAGGTTGCTTTTGCATTCCCATAGATTGTTGTAAATATTGAGGTTCTTCGCTTGTTACAAAATCCACACGAGACTGTAACAATTGAACTGTATTTTCTAAGCTTGTTGATAATTGATTAAACATTTGTTGAGCTTGTTGATCTTCTGTATCTAATGAAAATGTTTTAAGATCTGATTGAAGACTCTTAGCAGAAGCTAAAGCTTGTTCTAATTTATTCATTGTAGACATTACTAAACCGCCTCCTAATATTATATTATCAAATATTTAAATTAAAATTAAAATATTTGCGGATTTTCATCCTTTATTAGTATGGGAATATATTTAAAATTTATTACATTGTAAAAAAAACCATAAAAACAGACTGAGATTTAGACAGTCTGTTTTTATGGTTTTTATAAAAAATTCAATAGGTTAATACTATTTTTTGAAAATTTTATTAACAAATCCTTCGGATGTTAGTTCGTTTTTATAAGTAAATTCACTATTAGCTTTTTCAATAAAACCTTTAATCCAAGAAAAACGTAGCTTATACATTATATCTGAATCTGCTCCTGCTGTGTCCCAATAAGGTTTATGAAGACAACGGAAAGAATTCCATTCTAATAGCTCTGGTTCTGAAGTCATAACACTATTTACATTATCACAGGGCATTCCTTCAAGTAAATAGTTATTTAATGCTTTATATAATGATGGAGCATTTGATACATCAGTTTCTTGAGAAGCTATAGCACCAACTTCGCTTCCTTGATCTGCATAATTATTTTCTAAAGTCGTAATTACTTCTTCTCCAAAAATATCTATAAAAGCTTTTAGAGTTGCTGCATGTCTTGTTTCAGCTATAGAAATTCTATGCTGAAGCCATCCATGGATATTATCTGTATCAATTAAATTTTCTAAAGGCAGCTTTGGAATAAATTCACCATATTTTATCTTCATTTCTTCTGTTATTCCTAATGCTTTATCTGCATATTGAGCAACAATATCTTTATTAATATTTTCCTCAAGATTTTCAAATAGTATAATTTTATTAAATAGCCAATGATGTATAGGTCCTAAAAAAGCACTCATGTATAATCCTCCTTAAAATTTACTCTATAACTATAATAATTTACTTATTATAAACTTTATATGACAGAAATCACAAAATTAAATAAATAATGTTATCACATTTTATTAAATTCTACATAGTATGAAATAGGTATGAAAATATAAATATAAATAGACGGAGGGATGTAAATATGGCTGAAGCTAATAAAAATGACTTTTTAAGTTCATTATTCGGGGGATTTGGTGGAAAAAATAATAATATATTTCTAATACTTATTGTAATTTTCATTTTATTTAGTGGAGGAAGTTGCGGTATAGGTGGAATCTTTGGCGGATTTGATAATAGTCTACTACTTATTTTCTTAGTAATAATACTAATCTTTGGCGGAGGAAACTTTTTTAAATTTTAATCCAGTTGAAAGATGTCAGACAATGTCTGGCATTTTTTATTTAAATATCTTTTTATTTTACCAAAAATCAAATACAATATAGTATAGATCACATAAATTACAGGGGGATAAAAGATGAAAAAATACCAAACTAATATATTAATTGGGATTACATTTTTTTCTATGATTTTGTTAGGAATTTTAGAAAGTATTAGAGGTGTATTAATACCGTCTATACAAAACTTTTACCATATAGATTATAAAGAGATAGGTATTTTTTTATTTGTAGCTAGTTTAGGATATGTTATAGCGAATTTTTTTGGTGGGAATACTGCAGATTCATTAGGACAAAAGAGGCTATTATTGCTAGGAGTTTTGCTTATAACATTGGGGACATTGGGAATGGTTGTTTCAAGAAGTTATATTTTTTTTATAGTTTCTGTAGCTATACTAAATTATGGTTTTGGAAGTATAAGTATAGGTGCAAATACACTTACACCTGTTGTATTTAAAAACAATCAGGGTATGATGATGAATTTATTACATTTCTTTTATGGATTAGGGGCTACAATTGGACCACGTTATGCAGGTGTAGCTTTAGACTATAAATGGTCTTGGCAAGAAATTTACAGTGCAACTTTAATAATAATAGTAATCTATACAATATTTGTATTAACTAGTACTTTTCCAAGGATAGAAGGAGTACGTTCTGAAGCAAGGGTTCCTTTAATGGAAGTATTACGTAATAAAAAAGTTTTATTATTTTCATTTGTACTTGGGTTTTACGTAGCTGCCGAGTTGGGTGTTGCAAACTGGCTAACAACCTATCTTCAGAGTAGCAAAAATATTGGTTCATTGAAAAGTGCAACCTATCTTTCTTTGTTTTTTGGAGTTTTTACTTTTGGAAGGCTTATAGGTGGTTTTATAGTAGAAAAATTAGGGTATTTTAGAAGTATAATTGGATTTTTAATAATAGCTTTACTACTATTTATTATAGGTACTACAGCCTCAAAACAATTAGTTATCCTTATTTCATTATCTGGATTTTTTTTCTCAATCATTTATCCTACTACATTTGCTTTATTATTAAAGGAGTTTGATAAGGGAACAAGTACAGTTATTGGAGTAGTTATAACTATTAGTTCTGCAACAAATATGATAGGGAATGCAGTAATTGGCCAGATTAATGATATGTTTGGAGTAAACGCAGGATTTAGACTAGTTGCCTTATTTTTACTTATAACTGTTGCATTGATTTTGATATTAAAAAAAGATACTACTTTTGAAAATCAAATTTAAAGGTGTTGTATTATAAAATAGATATTTTAAATAGATTGGGTGATAATATTATGGACAAGGTTAAATCATGTAGTGTACACTGTATGAATTGTCAGCATAAAATGTGTGCCAAAAAAGTTCCGATTTTTTCTAATTTAGAAAGTAAACAATTAGAAATGATTACAGGTGTTATCATTAGAAAAAAGTATAGAAAGGGAGAAGTTATTTTTTTACAAGGTAGTCTTTTAGATGGGCTATATATTATTAATAATGGTAAAATAAAAATTTTTAAATATACTAAAGAAGGTAAGGAACAGATACTGTACATTCTTTCTGATGGTGATTTTTTTGGTGAACTAAGTTTATTAAAGGCTGAGGAAGTGAGCTTTAATGCGGAGGCAATTGAGGATGTTAATATTTGTATGATACAGAAAAAAGACTTTGATAAAATTTTAGCATTAAATCCTGAAATTTCGGTTAAGATATTAAACGTAATTGGTGGTAGACTTTCCAAGCTAGAAACTTTAGTTCAGAGCTTAGGTACAAAGGATGTTGAAGCTAGAATCGCACAAATGTTATTAGATTTAGCTGAAGAGTTTGGAGTGCAGAAAAAAAATTCTATTGAAATGGAAATTCCACTAACTAGAGAAGATATGGCAAACTTTATAGGCGTAACTAGAGAAACTATTAGCCGAAAACTGAGCTTACTACAGAATGAGGGAATAATTGATTTAATAGGTAACAGAAAAATTATTATTTTTAATATAGAAGACTTAAAAGAATTTATATAATTACAAATTTGGCAAATTGAATAATATTAGATCTGTTGTTAAAATATAACCTAAATTTTACTTTTGTTAGCAAAATTTACAATGTGTAAAAGTAGAAAGACTACAGATAATATGATTGTAGCACTTAGCTACTAATATTTCAAAGGTAAATTAGAGAGGAGACATAACATTATGACAACTAACAACAGAAGTTCTAACAAAATAGTAGTTCCTGAAGCTAGACAAGCTTTAAACTCAATGAAAACAGAAATTGCTAGCGAACTAGGATTAAGCAACTATGAGAATACTGATAAAGGTAACCTAACATCTAGACAAAACGGATATGTTGGCGGTTACATGACTAAAAGATTAGTTGAGACTGCTCAAAGACAATTAAGCGGAAAATAATATCTATTAATAACAAAAAACAAAGCGAAGCTAAACATGCTTCGCTTTGTTTTTTTATGGTTTAAGAAAGTATAATTCTTCTAACAGAGAGGGTTTGTAATGTAACAAGAAATTGATAATATGTGGAGTACTTAAAAATTTATCATAAATTTTAACTGTAATATGAAGCGTTGCAGAGCAACAGTGTAATTTTAGGGTTGAAAGATAATGATATTTCAAGTAAACTATTTATGTAAGAAGAAGTAAAAAAACTCTCTAATTACTAGAGAGTTTTTTGTGGTGGATGAAATGAATTATGTTACATATTCTCTGTAAAAAGGAGGGAATTACTTGAAAATTGATACTAGATTATTTAAGAAAATAGATTTTGGATTAATAGTAGTTGTACTATTAATATGTATTATAGGAGTTATTGCAGTTGGTAGTGCTACCTATAGCTTAGGAAGTGAGCGTTATATAAGAACTCAAATTATTTCAATATTGCTTGGCATAGGAGCCATTGTTGCTATTATGTTTATAGATTATAATACATTTGGGCGAATGTATATACCAATATATATTATATGTAATGCTATGCTTTTAGCTGTATTTATATTTGGAGAAGGAAGTGAGTCTTGGGGGGCTGATCGTTGGATTAGAATTGGTAGCTTTGGTTTCCAACCTGCAGACTTTGCAAAATTGGGAATTATAATATGCTTAGCAAAGGTTTTAGATGATAAAAAGGATATGCTTCATAAACCTATGGTTCTTCTAAAGGTACTATTGTTTGCTGGGTTCCCAATGGTATTAATTCTTGCACAGCCAGATTTAGGCACAACTTTAATTTTTGCTGCCTTTGTATTTGGAATGCTTTTTATTGCTGGTTTAAAATATAAGTATATTGTTATTGCCATGGTAGCTGGTATTGTGACAGCTCCTTTAGCTTGGTTTGGTGTGTTACATCCATATCAACGAAGTCGTATTTTAATATTTCTAAATCCGGAGCAGGACCCAATGGGTGAAGGATACCACACGTTACAATCAAGGGTTGCTGTAGGTGCAGGGATGTTTTGGGGTAAGGGATTATTTAATGGTACATCTAATCAATTTGGATTTTTGCCAGAAAAGCATACAGACTTTATATTTTCAGTTATAGCTGAAGAATTAGGCTTTTTAGGAGTGACTGTTCTGATTGTTCTTTATGCAATTATGCTATACAAGTTTGTAAAGATTGCACGAGAGGCAAAAGATGATTTTGGATCCTATCTAGTTACGGGTGTTACCTTTATGATAGCGTTTCATATTTTTCTAAATATTGCTATGACTATAGGACTTGCTCCAGTTACTGGAAAACCATTACCATTTGTTAGCTATGGTGGAACATTTATG
The DNA here is from genome assembly GCF_018919215.1 of Alkaliphilus flagellatus. Taxonomy (NCBI): domain Bacteria; kingdom Bacillati; phylum Bacillota; class Clostridia; order Peptostreptococcales; family Natronincolaceae; genus Alkaliphilus; species Alkaliphilus flagellatus. Next base: position 318,208 of record NZ_JAHLQK010000004.1, on the reverse strand, counting down.
TTAACTAATATGATAGCACTTGGTATTGTGTTAAATGTTAATATGAGAAGAGATAAAATAAACTTCTAATGTATATAAAGCTATATATTAGAAAATATTTTATAGGTTATACTCTTAGAAAGGTGGTGGTAGAAATGGATTCTAGTCCCGAGGGTTGTCGGTACAATCTATTAGGATATTTAAAATTGAATAAGAAAGATGAAGTTTCTATCATAAAGGATAAAGCCCCATCTTTCTAGAGAGAGGTGTAAGGATGAATGAAAAAATATTAGAACTTATTCACGAGAAGAAATTTGGGTTATTAAAAGAGGCATTAACAGAAATTATGCCTGTGGATATAGCAGAAATATTCGACGAGTTAGATAAGAAAAATACTATTATACTTTTTAGACTATTACAAAAGGACAAAGCAGCAGATGTATTTTCCTATTTAACTTCTCAACAAAGAAGAGATATTGTATCGGCAATACATGAAACACAGTTAAATGAAATATTAGAGGAATTATATTTTGATGATAAAATAGACTTCCTTGAAGAAATGCCGGCTAATGCAGTTAAAAAAATTCTAGCATCTTCTACAGAAGAAGAAAGAAAGTTAATTAATCAATTTTTAAACTACCCGGATAATTCTGCAGGAAGTATTATGACTATTGAATATGTTGATCTAAAAAAAGAGATGACTGTAAAAGAAGCACTTGCAGACATAAAAAAGACTGGTGTAGATAAAGAAACAATATACACCTGTTATGTATTAAACAAAAAAAGGAAACTTGAGGGTATTGTTTCTCTAAGAAAATTAGTACTATTGGATGAAAATCTACTTATTGAAGAAATTATGAATGAAGATTTCATTGTAACTCATACTATGGATGATCAAGAAGAAGTTGCAAATTTATTTAAAAAATACGATTTAATTACCTTACCAGTAGTAGATAAAGAAGATAGATTGGTTGGTATAATTACAATAGATGATATTATGGATGTAATTGACCAAGAAGCTACGGAAGACTTTCAAAGAATGGCCGCTATGGAGCCAACGGATGAGGAATATCTACATGCAGGAGTATTCACATTAGCAAGACAAAGGATTGTTTGGCTATTGGTATTGATGCTTTCAGCAACATTAACTGGTGGAGTTATTAAAAGGTTTGAATCTATACTTGAAACTGCGGTATTATTAATGGTTTATGTACCTATGTTAATGGATTCTGCAGGAAATGCAGGGTCTCAATCTTCAACATTAATTATTAGAGGATTAGCGCTAGGCGAAATAAAGCTAGAAGATTACCTAAAAGTATTTTGGAAAGAACTGCGAGTAAGTTTAATTGTTGGGGCTTCCTTATCAATTGTAAATTTTGTCAGAGTTATAGCTATAGAAAAAGTGCAAATAAATATTGCCCTAACAGTTTCAATTACTTTATTAATTACTATAGTAATGGCAAAGGTTATTGGTGGAATATTACCAATTGCAGCTAAAAAACTTAAGTTAGATCCAGCAATTATGGCTGGACCACTTATTACCACTATTGTAGATGCATTAGCATTAATTGTATATTTTAATATTGCACATTTATTGTTGGGACTTTAAAAAGCGATCTTTGGATCGCTTTTTTTTATGCTCTAACATAAGACAATTTTTTGGATAATTTTATATGCTTCAGTTAAAAATAATAATACTATTAATGAAATAGGAGGAAAGCTTATGAAAAAATCCATTGCCATATTTTTAATGGTTATATTAAGTATATCGTTTATTAGTATTTTATACTTAGATATAAGTAATGCTCAAACCCTTGCTTGGGGGTCGAGTGGAGAAGATGTTAGACTAGCACAGTCAAAACTAAAACAATGGGGATATTTAAAAGGTAGTATAGATGGTGTTTATGGACAATCTACTTATAATGCCGTTATAAAGTTTCAAAAAGCAAATGGACTAACTGCTGATGGTGTTATAGGTCCTCAAACTAGAAATGCATTAGGTATGTCTTCAAAAACCACTAAGACCACAACCCCTACTAGTCGCGGTGTGTCAAGAAGTGACGATATACATTTGTTAGCAAGGGCTATTCATGCAGAGTCAAAGGGAGAACCATATTTGGGCCAAGTAGCTGTTGGTGCTGTAATATTAAATCGAGTAAGGCATCCATCCTTTCCAAATACAATGGCAGGGGTGATTTATCAGCCCTGTGCATTTGAGCCAGTAAAAAATGGTACTATAAATGAAACACCAAGTGATTCAGCATACAATGCGGCGAGAGATGCACTAAATGGATGGGATCCTACAGGAGGAGCTATATATTTCTGGAATCCAGGAACAGCCACAAGCAAATGGATTTGGAGCCGAAAGATTACACTAACAATAGGTAGACATGTATATGCCCATGATTAAGAAGATTCACGGGTTATTATTTATTAAAATAAAAAGTTCTGATTAAATTATTAGGAGGGATAGAATGAGAAGATATGCACTTCCTATTGTGTTAGTAATAGCTTTAGTGGCTGTGTTAGGTTGGGGAGTATATCAGTATAATGAAAAAAATGATTATCATACATATTTAGATATACATTTTCAAAGACAATTTTATGAGTTAATAGGTCATGTAGAAAATGCTCAAGTAAATTTATCTAAAGCATTAGTATCAGCATCACACAAAGATATAGCAAAGTTTTTAAATGATACTGTACAGCAGTCATATATGGCTCAAGAAAAATTAACACAGCTACCTTTTCACCATGGAGCTATTCGTGATACTGAGAAGTTTTTAAGTCAATTAGGAGACTACGCTACTGCTATGGCGAATAAAAATCTAGATGGTATTACTCTAAATGATGAAGAATTAAATACAATGGTACAGCTTCATGATTATGCTAATTATTTATCGCAGCAACTAGTAGAACTCCAACAAAAAGTTGTAGCAGGTGGAGTAAACTTTGGAGATTTAAGAAGGGAAGGCAATAGAGATTTAAATCGTGTTGAAGATCAAATGAAGGACTTTAACTTAATTAATTTTGAGGAACGGATGCAGGAATATCCTGAGCTTATATATGATGGTCCTTTTTCTGAGCACCTGAAGGATGTAAAACCAAGGTTAACAGGTAATGAAATAAGCGAAGAAGAAGCCGTTAATATAATATCAAATGCTTTTGAAAAACATAGACAGGATAACATTAGAGTAACAGGCAAGGTGCAAAATCAGCCAATAGACGGTTATTATGTAAGTATAGCCAATAAAAATACACCTAATGGGTATGAGGCTACTGCAGCCGTTAGTAAAATTGGTGGTAAAATAATATGGTATATGGATCCAGTATTAAAGGGCCAAAGCAATATTGGTCGTGAGGAAGCTATACAAAAAGCAGAGCAGTTTTTAAATAAAATTGGATATGATAATATGAAAGCAACATATTCAATGGCATATGAAGGTCAAATAATTATTAATTTTGCTTACGAACAAGATAGAGTATTAGTATATAGTGATTTAGTTAAAGTTAAAGTTTCCCTAGATAATGGAGATATTATTGGACTTGAGGCTCAAGGATATTTAACAAATCACCATGAAAGAGATATTGAAAAGCCAGAACTATCGGAAGATACAGCTAGAGAAAGATTATCTAGTGCTGTTACAGAGGAAAGCGTAAGACTAGCGATAATTCCTATAGCTGGAGGAAAAGAAGTATTAACCTATGAGTTTAAAGTAAAGTTTGGTGAAGATTATTACTTAGTCTATATTGATGCTAATACAGGAGATCAAAGGAAAATGCTACTTATGGTAAATCAAAAGGATGGAACCCTTGTAATTTAATAATTATATGATAATAAAACAGAAGGTACGCTAAAAACTTATTAGGTACCTTCTGTTTTATTATTGGTACAGTTTTTAAAGTATTGAATAAAAATGTAATATATAGTATAAATAGGGGAGGAAAAACTATGAGCCTTTTAGAAAAGCTTTCAAATACATTATCTGAAACAGCAAAGTCATTAGGCAAAAAATCCTCAGAGTTTGTTGAAATTAGTAAGTTAAGTCTAAATGCACAAAAAAAACAGGATAAAATACAAGATAAATATGAACAAATAGGTAAATATGTATATAGTAAATTAAAAAGAGTTAGTTATATTACAAGGGAAGAGCTGGAACCTTGGATTAATGAAATTAATGCATTAGAAGGAGATATAGACAGACTAGAGAAGATGGCTCTAAATATTAGAAATATAAAACACTGTACCTATTGCAATATAGAACTTGATGATGATGCAAATTACTGCCCTTTATGTGGTAAATACCTTAATTAGTAATGTATTTTGTGCTAATTATCACATACATTTATTATTGTTATTATTATAATTAACTTATGATTAAATAGAAGGAGTGAACAATATGGCATCACGTATGATTATTGAAATTAATGAGGAAAAATGTGTTGGATGTGGCCTATGCACATCTAATTGTGCCGAAGGGGCAATAAAAGTAATTGATGGTAAAGCGAAGCTAATTAGTGATAGCTATTGTGATGGACTAGGTAAATGTTTACCACATTGTCCAATGGATGCTTTAAAATTAGTAGAAAGAGAAGCAAAGGCATTTGCACATGACAAGATTGAATCTCAGAGCCAAGACGAACATAATAAACAAAATATTAGTTTGCCAAGCCAAGGTTCAATGGGGGGAGGGTGCCCTGGTAGTAGAATGCTGAAATTTGATGAGCCAGTATTAGAGAAAAATAGAGGAAAGATTGATAGTGGAGATATTGAGATAAGTATAAAGCCACAGCTAAGACAATGGCCAGTTCAATTAAAATTAGTTTCTCCTAATGCACCATATTTTGAAGATGCGGATTTACTTGTTACCGCAGACTGTGTTCCATTTGCTTACCCAAACTATCATTTAGATTTATTAAAGGGAAAGGCTGTTGTTGTTGGCTGTCCTAAACTAGACGATATTCAATACTATACTGAGAAACTAACAGAGATTATTGCTAGCAATTCAATAAAATCAGTTACAGTTGCATTTATGGAAGTTCCTTGTTGTCAAGGTATAGTAAAAGCTATAGATATTGCATTAAGTAATGCTAATAAGAATATTCCGGTGAATAAAGTGAAAATTGGTATGCAAGGTAAGATATTATAGAAAAAAGTGTAAAAATGGATGGTAAGTTTATTAAACCTATCATCCGTTTTATTTATTATTAAGAGTTTCTAAGAAAGTCAGAGAGTGGTTTAAAATACATACAGATTAGTTATATATTGAAGGTAAAGAAAAATATTATTAGCAGAGATTAAAAAATCAAGCTAATGTATATAATATTTTAATAAAAAGATGGTTAAAAATTATGGTGTTAGCCATCTTTTTTGCTATAATATAATGATGATACAATATTATTATAGTATATGATAAAAGGTTGGTGGTTGTATAATGAAAGAAGGGTTAGCGAATCTACCTATAGGGGTTTTCGATTCTGGAGTAGGTGGTATTAGTGTTTTAGCAGATTTGGTACATCAACTGCCAGATGAAGAATACATTTATTTTGGAGATTCTGGTAATGCTCCCTATGGTGTTAGAAGTAAAGATGAGATAAAAGAATTATCCTTTAATGTGGTAGACTACTTGTTAAACCTTAAAATAAAAGCTTTAGTAGTTGCGTGCAACACAGCTACTAGTGTAGCAATCGAAGAATTAAGAAGTAATTTAGATATTCCTGTTATTGGGATGGAACCTGCTTTAAAACCTGCTATTGAATTAAATAGGTATGGTAAAATAGTAGTAATGGCGACTCCCGTAACACTTAGAGAAAAAAAGTTTAATGATTTAATAGAAAAGTTTAAACATACTACGAATGTTGTTAAAATGCCTTGTCCAGGTTTAGTAGAAATAATTGAAAAAAAAGGTAAGTATGCTAGTGAAATAGAGGAGTATATTAAAAAAGTTTTTCTACCCTACAACTTAGATGAAATAGGGACAATAGTTTTAGGCTGTACCCACTATGTATTTATTAAAGATATAATTGCGGATATAGTTGGTGAAAATATATCTATAGTAGACGGTAATCTTGGTACGGCTAGGCATGTTAAGCATTTATTAGAGAACAATGGGACTCTAATGCCAATTAGTGAAGAAAATTGTAAAGAAACTAAGATTAAAGTAATAAATTCAAGTAATGATATTAAAATGGTTTCTCTTAGTAAAAAACTAATAGAGGAAAGATTAAAAGATCTAGAATGGTGTGGAACTATTAAATACATTTAAGGAGGAATCAGGCGATGGAATCTGTAAAATTATCGCTTTACGAAAAAAACAAAGAAACAGGAATATTAGAAAATTTATTGGGGAGTTACTTAATAGAAGAACATATGGAGCTTCTAGACAAAGCCTATGCAGTTAAAGATGAAACATTAAAAGTACATCTATATTTAACTGTAGATGGGGATATAGAGGACTCAGAATATGAGGCTATATATGATAATTACGATGGCGATGCATTTAATGATATAGAAGTATCAATAGAGGAATTAGAAGATAGCTATAATCCAACTTGGTTATTCATTTTTGATTTTATTAACTCTCCTGGTGAAATGGAGAATAAAATTACAGAAATTTTATCTATACATAATAGTGAATTAATAAAGATATTTGAAAAAATTCGAACTATAGAGTAAGATTAATATAAAAATGTGCACTGCCTATAATTTAAGAGCAGTGCATACTTTTATTTGTTATTTAACTTGTAGTCTAATTACCTAATCTTTCAATAGCCATAGCATACATAAGTACGCTTTTCATTAAATCATCTAAATCTACATACTCATTGACTTCATGGGCAACCTTACGTTTTCCAGGAAAAAGAGGCCCAAATGCAACACAATTATTTAAACTTCTTGCATATGTTGCTCCACCAGTTGATATAGGTGTACTATCTAAACCTGTAACCTCTTTAAAAATTTCACTTAATGTTTTAACTAAAGGATGATCTATAGGAACATGTATAGATGGCAAACTATCTATAATTTCAAGATCGAGTCCATAATTAGATGCTTTATTTTTAAGCAGAGTAATTACTTCTTTTTCATCTTTAGTTACAGGGTAACGAATGTCTATAAAAAGCTCTTGTTTTTTATGATCTATAGAAACATTTCCCATATTAATTGTTATTTTACCAGATACATCATCTTCAAAAATGCCAAAAATTCTTTCTCCATGACAATCTTCACCAATTTCCTTAGCCATAAAACTTACTAGAGAAGATGTAATATTTTCTTGGTGTAATAAAATAGCCATTCTTCCTATTGCATTAATACCTTGGAAAGCCTTAGCTGAATGTGTAGATTTCCCTATAGTTTTAAAAAAGCTATTAGAAGATTCGAACTTAAAATCTAATAAATTAGCTCTATCTGTTAATTGTTGAATATCAGGACCTTCATATGTACAATTAGCTGGCACACTATTGAAAGTTCCACCACCTTTTAGTGTAAATGTACTTTTCTCCATAGAGGATAGTTTAACCTGCAGAAGCCCTTTTTCTGCATTTATTAAAGGATAATCGGAATCTGGAGTAAAACCGCAGGAAGGTACTTCCTCCAATGTTAGATATTTTTTAATTCCCTCCCAACGAGTTTCTTCATTAGTTCCAAGGATTAAACGAATTCTTTTATTTAGTTTAACACCACTTTGCATAACTGCTTTCATAGCGTAAAGTGCGGCTAATAAAGGCCCCTTATCATCTACTGCACCTCTTCCATAGAGCCTGTTATTATGTATTTCTCCACGAAAGGGTGGATAAGTCCAACTATCAGGATTTCCAACAGGAACAATATCAAGATGTGCTAAAATACCTATTAAATCTTTACCATCTCCCATTTCTATGTATCCATAATACCCGTCCCCATAAAAAGTTTTAAATCCTAAGTCTTTGGCTAAGGACAATGTAAATTTAAGTGCATCATCTACTCCTTTTCCAAAAGGCATTCCATCCTTAGGTGTATCTTCTACACTATTGATACTTACGAGTGCTTGTATAGATTTAATTAAATCATCCTTTAAACTATAAATAATATTTTCAAATTTTTTCATGTATTTCTCCTTTTATAAAGTGTTATATATTTTTATACTATATATTATAAAGATATCTGCTATCTTTATACCTATTGTATAAAGCCTAGAGGTTTTCTGCCATAGTTATTATAAACATTGTACACAATAGTTGCAGTTAAAACAAACAAATAATACAATATAGATATAGAATATATAAATATAGTAAGGAGACCTATATGAACTTAATAACCGTGGAGAACATTAGTAAAAGCTATGTTGATAAAAAACTTTTTGAAAGTATTACATTTGGAATACATGAAGGGCAAAGAATAGGCCTTATAGGAGTAAATGGAACAGGTAAATCTACACTCCTAAAAGTAATAGCTGGAATAATAGAGCCAGATAGTGGTAAAAGAATGGTGGCTGGACAGACAGCTATTGAATATTTACCACAAAACCCAGATTTTGAAATAGGATCTACAGTGCTAGAGCAGGTTTTTAATAGTACAAATCCATTGCTTCAGCTAGTATACCAATATGAAAAAACTTTAAAGGAATTAAACGATAATCCAGAAGATAAAAATTTACAACAAAAACTTGCAGGACTAAGTCAACAGATGGATAGTAAAGGAGCATGGGATCTAGAATCAAATGCTAAGGGAATATTAATAAAGCTAGGCATTAATAACTTTACTATGGCCGTAGAAAATCTATCCGGTGGACAAAGAAAAAGAGTAGCACTAGCTAGAGCGTTAATTCAACCATCAGATCTTCTAATACTAGATGAGCCAACAAACCATATTGATAACGATACCGTGGAATGGCTAGAGGAATATTTATCTAAGTGGAAAGGTGCTCTGCTTTTAATAACTCATGATCGTTATTTTTTAAATCGTGTTGTTAACAATATTTTAGAGCTGGACGAAGGAAAACTTTATAGCTATGAAGGTAACTACGAGCAATTTTTAGAAAAAAAGGCAGAGAGAGAAGAGAACTACTTAGCTCTTCAAAGAAAACATACTTCTTTATTTAGGAAGGAATTAGCCTGGATAAAGCGTGGAGCTAAAGCAAGAACAACTAAGCAAAAAGCGAGAATAGATAGATTTGAAGAATTACAAAACCAGAGTTTTAAGACCTCTGAAGATAAAGTTGATATTACACTTGGAGCGAGTAGATTAGGCAAGAAGGTTTTAGAACTAAAACATATAAACAAGAGCTATGATAGGACAAGTATTGTTAAAGATTTTAACTATGTTTTTAAGCCAGGAGATCGAATTGGTATAATAGGTAAAAATGGATTTGGAAAATCTACTCTATTAAATATTATAGCGGGTAAAATATTGCCAGATAGTGGAGAAATAGATGTAGGACAAACTGTAAAAATGGCTTATTACGATCAGGAAAGTGAAGAGATGGACACTGGCATGAGGGTAATAGACTATATAAAAGAGGTTGGAGAATTTATACGAACTGAAGATGGAAGTAAAATTAGTGCTTCTCAGATGCTAGAGAGATTTTTATTTTCACCAAATGCCCAGTGGGCACCTATTGGAAAGTTATCTGGTGGAGAGAGAAGGCGTCTTTATTTATTAAGAAAATTAGTAGGAGAGCCTAATGTCTTATTACTAGATGAGCCGACCAATGATTTAGATATACAAACATTAACAATACTAGAAGACTATTTAGATCATTTTCCAGGAACCGTAATAATAGTTTCTCATGATAGATACTTTTTAGATAGAACTGTGGAGCAATTATTTGTATTTGAAGGAAATGGTCAAATAAGAGAGTATACAGGTAACTATTCTGATTATATGAAAAATAGGAAACTAAGCATAGAATTAGAAAATAAAGAAAAATTAAGTCATGAAAAAAGGGAACAGATAGAAATTAAGAATATAAATACAAAGCCTGTAAAATTGTCCTATAAAGATCAGAGAGAATACGATGAAATAGAAGGAATTATAGCAAATCTTGAGAATAGGCTGGAGAATGTTGCTAGCAGAATTGATGAAGCTTCTAATGATTTTGTATTGCTTCAGGAATATTTAGAGGAGCAGAAGACATTAGAACAGCAGTTAGAATTAAAGATGGAGAGATGGATGGAATTACTAGAACTAGTAGAACAAATTGAAAAAAACAAAGAAGAAAAATAGATTACAATGACTAGAACCACAATTTTACTACATGCATATCCATCACTATGGTTTTAATATAAGTATTAATCAAGGCAGGATATAAAAGATTTAAAGGTTATAGATTTGTAATTATATCTGAGTTGTTAGATTTATCTTCAATTTATTAAGGAGCATAAACAGACTTGGGTTTATTGCATGATACTATATATAATAAAAAGGGTAGGCTAGCCTACGCTTTTTTACTTTTACATCCAAAAATTTGTTTCATTTAAATAACATTTGGTTGTAGTTATAAAAAATATAAAATGCATACAGTAACTTAATTTAAAATGTTAGTTTTAATTAATTCATATTGTTTCTACCTTGCAAATATATTTAAGTAGAATATTTGGTTATGAAGGAGAAAACTTATGTCAAATAAGAAGTTGCTTAAAGGTGCATTTATTCTTGCTTTTGCAGGACTTGCGGCAAAGTTTCTAGGGATTTTTTTTAAAATTCCACTACAGAAATTAATTGGTGATGAAGGAATGGGGCTATTTGGTTTGCCTTATCCACTTTACACCGTAATGCTTTCTATATCTATTACTGGGTTTCCAGCTGCTGTATCTAAGCTAATATCGGAAAAGCTGGCTAGTGAAGATGTATATGGAGCAAACAAAATATTTACAGTATCTCTTATTATGCTTATTTCAATCGGGTTATTTTCTTCAGCTTTTTTATATTTCGGAGCACATTATATTATAGACTTATTAGATTGGCCTAGAGATGCTTACTACTCAATTGTAGGATTATCTATAGCTCCATTATTTGTTTCTATTATGTCTGCTTTTAGAGGATATTTCCAAGGTATGCAGTTAATGATTCCTACAGCTATTTCGCAAATTGTAGAGCAAATAGGAAGAGTTTTAATCGGAGTTGGATTATCCTATTATACAATTTCAATGGGAGTAGGATATGCAGCAGGTGCAGCATCATTTGGCGCTTCAGCGGGATCAATATTAGGAGTTATCGTGCTTGTTATATGCTACTTTATATTTAAAAAAAGCTATAGAATGGATAAGAAAGAAAAAAACTATACTAGGGTTTCTGCATGGAGCATTGTAAAGCAAATTACATGGTTTGCTATACCTATTTCTATAGGAGGTATATTAAGCTCGATAATGACATTAATAGACGCTATTATGGTACCTTCTAGGCTTTTACGAGGGGGTTATACTGTAGAGGGAATTACTGTTCTTTATGGACAGTTAACAGGGAAGGCTGTTACATTAATGAATGTTCCACTTACTTTTAGCGTAGCTATGGCTGCTAGCATTATTCCTGCAATAGCAGAGTCTTATAGTAGAAAAAATCTAGATGAGCTTAGGGAGAAGACAAGATCAGCTCTTAGAATTACTATAATTATAGCTTTACCTGCTGCTATTGGTCTTTCCATATTAGCTCCACAAATTATTCATCTTTTATGGGGTAAAGGAGAAGCGGGAGGAGAAATTTTAAGGGTTTTATCTTTAAATGTTATTTTTATTTCATTAGCACAAATATTAGGTAGTATCCTGCAAGGTACTAACAGAGTGTACACACCTTTAATAAATCTTCTAATAGGAGTTATAATTAAAATTATTGTTAGTTATTATTTACTAGTTAGCGAGATTAATATACTGGGTGCCGTTGTGGGATCTATTATTGGATATTTAGTAGTTATGGTACTTAACTACATTGAAGTAAAAAGATCTATTAAATTTAAAATTGGAATAAAAAATAGTATTTTAAAGCCTGTAGTTGCATCTGTTTTTATGGTTATTACTATTTACTTTATATATCCATATATATATTTAAAGTTTTTAAGTGAGAATATAGCTACTTTAATCTCTATTATGATGGCAATGTTAGTTTATTTTTTAATTATTTATTTTTCTAGGGCTATAGATTTAAGCGAAAATATGGTTATAAAAAAATAGATACTAATAAAACTTTTGTGTCAAATATTTATATAAAATTAGCGTACCATTATAAAATGTTGTATGCTAATTTTTTATTATAAAAAGAAAATTTGATAATTGAAATCTAGGAAGGTTGATGCAGAATGAAGTAGAAATTTTTCGAAATAGGTCTAATACGAGACTAATGGAATATTGCAAAAAACAGTCATAATATTATATGATGTACAATATGTAGTATAAGAGGAAATAAACACGCAATAGGAGGGGTACAATGGCTGTTTCTAAGGTTCAGAAGAGGAATGGAGAGATTGTAGACTTTGACGGTAGCAAAATTAAGGATGCTATATTTGCTGCAGCAAAATCTGTAGGGGGAACTAATGAAGTTAAAGCAACTAAATTATCAAAAATGTCAATTGAAATAATTAATGAAACCTATGGTGCAGGTGTTCCTTCGGTAGAGGATATACAAGATATCGTAGAAAAGGTATTAATTGAGGAAGGCCATGCTAAAACAGCAAAGGCTTATATACTATATCGTAAAAAACAAGAAGAGATAAGGGAAGTTAAAAACCTATTTATGGATGCAGAAAGAATGATAGAAGAGTATGTAAACTTAGAAGACTGGAGAGTAAATGAAAATGCCAATATGGGTTTTTCTCTACAAGGTTTAAATAATCATATTGTTGAAAGCATTAGTAAAAAGTATTGGTTAAATAAAATATATCGTAAAGAATTAAGAGATGCCCATATTAAAGGAGATTTACATATACACGATCTTGGATTATTAGCGCCATATTGCTGTGGATGGGATTTAGAAGATTTCTTAAAGAGAGGTTTTAAAGGTGCAAAGGGAAAGGTAGAATCAAGACCTCCAAAGCACTTTGAATCGGCACTAGGTCAGTTAGTTAATCTATTATATACATTACAAGGGGAAGCAGCAGGGGCTCAGGCGGTTTCAAGTATTGATACATATTTAGCACCATTTATTTATTACGACAACTTAGGTTATGAACAGGTAAAAAAATCTATGCAAAGATTTATATTTAATTTAAATGTACCAACAAGAGTTGGTTTTCAAACACCCTTTACTAATATTACATTAGACATAACACCCCATGAGTTGTTAAGGAAACAACCAGTAATGATTTGTGGAAAGTTAATGGATAAAACATATGGAGAATTTCAAAAAGAAATGGATATGTTTAATCTTGCCTTCTGCGAGGTAATGATGGAAGGAGATGGAGCGGGCAGAGCCTTTAGCTTCCCTATTCCAACTGTTAATATTACAAAGGATTTTCCATGGAATTCAGAAGTAGTTAATTCAATTATGGATATGACAAGAAAGTTTGGTACTCCATACTTTGCTAACTTTTTAAATTCTGATTTGTCACCTGAGGATATTAGATCTATGTGTTGTAGACTAAGACTGGATAATCGTGAGCTTAGAAAAAGAGGCGGAGGATTATTTGGAGCAAATCCACTTACAGGCTCAATAAATGTTGTAACATTAAATATGGGTAGAATAGGCTATCTGTCTAACTCTATGGAAGAATTTAAGAAAAGAGTTAGAGAATTAATGGAAATATCTAAAGAAATTTGTGAAACTAAAAGAGATGTATTAGAAAAATATATGGATGCAGGACTATACCCTTATTCAAGATATTACTTAGAAGGAGTAAAAAATGCAACAGGTGGATATTTTAAAAATCACTTCTCTACAATTGGTTTAAATGGAATGAACGAGGCTTGCATAAATTTATTAGGCGTTGATATTACCACAGAAGAAGGTAATGAGTTTGCAGTAGAGATAATGGAATTTATGAATCGTGTTATACAAATATTTCAAGAGGAAACTGGAAGCCTATGGAACCTTGAAGCATCTCCAGCTGAAGGTGCAGCATATAGATTTGCTAGAATAGATAAAAAAATGTATCCGAAGATATATACTCAAGGTGAAAATGAGCCTTATTATACAAACTCCACACAGCTTCCTGTTAATTATACAAAAGATGTTTTTGAAGCTGTAGAATTGCAAGAAAAGTTACAATCTCTATATACCGGCGGAACAGTATTTCACGGATTTATAGGCGAAGAAATTAAAGATGTGGAAACTTGTAAAATGCTAATCAAAAAGGTAATGGAAAGAAGCAGTATTCCATACTTTACTGTTAGTCCTACATTTTCAATATGTTCTGACCATGGATATTTATCTGGAGAGCATTTTGAGTGTCCAGAGTGTGGAAGAGATGCAGAAGTTTGGACTAGGGTAGTTGGTTTCCATAGACCTGTGCAGGCGTGGAACAAGGGTAAGCAGGAGGAATACAAAGATCGTACTGAGTTTGAGGCAGCTAGCAGTCTAGAAACCTTAGAAGTTATGGTAGAAGAGAATATAAATGTAGGATAGATATAAAATGAATATTATAGGAATAGAAAAGTCTTCCTTTATAGACTATCCAAATAATATTTGTACTGTACTATTTACAGGGGGATGTAACTTTAGGTGCCCTTATTGTCATAATAGTTCTATTGTAAATAATACAGGGGATAGGATAGACGAAGACAAAATAATTGTTTTTTTAAAAAAGAGAAAGAAGTTTATAGATTCCCTATGTATTTCTGGAGGAGAGCCAACACTTCAAAAAGACTTATATGATTTTATTTGTAGAGTTAAAGAAGAAGATTTTATTATAAAATTAGATACCAATGGCACAAATCCTACCCTATTAAGAAATTTAATAGATAAAAAACTAATAGATTATGTTGCCATGGATATAAAGGCACCCCTAGCTAAATATCCATCTATCGTTGAATCTGTTGTAGATTTAAAGGACATACAAGAAAGCATAAATATTTTATTGAAAAATAAAGTTGAGTATGAGTTTAGAACTACAATATGCAAAGAACTACTTAGTATAGAAGATATTAAAACAATAGCTAAAGAACTTAAAGGCTGTAAAACATATGTGCTTCAAAACTTTAGGGATGGAGAAACAGTTTTAGCAGGAGAGAATAAATTTACATCATATAAAGCTGAGGAGCTAAAAGAGATAGAAGAAGCTATATCAACTTTATTAAATAGGGTAATTATTCGATAATATAAACATCTGTATGGTTAGAAAGTGAATTTATACACTTTTAACTATTCAGATGTTTTTTATTTTGAGAAGTTATATTAAATATACAAATATTTAAACAAATTACAAGGGATTAATAGGAAAAAGAAGAATAGTATTATATAGAAAATATAATGATTGCAAAGAGGGAAGAAAGGGGTAGTTTTGATAAGAAGTTATTATTAATCGAAACTAGATCTAAAAAATAAACATAATGATTTTCATTATGTGAAATATTATTTTTTAAAAATATAGGAGATATTAGATTACCGGTTTTAATATTAAGTAAAATATAAAGAAATGAGGAGAAATTATGGCAAGTGAGCAATTGTTTAATAAACCAATAACTGAAATTATAACTAATCGCACTTCTGTTAGAAATTATAAAGCTGAGGAGATTTCAAAAGAGTTAAAAGATAAATTAGTTAACTATATTTTAAATGTACAAGGACCATTTGGTGAAAAGGTATACTATAAAATGATAGGTAAATCTAATACTAGTGACGTAGCAGGAGAGAAAATAGGTACCTATGGTGTAATAAAAGGGGCATCATACTACATTGTAGGTAAGGTAAAGAAGGGGAAAATGGATTTAGAGCAATTTGGATATACGCTTGAAAAAATAATTCTCTATGCTACATCTTTAAACTTAGGAACATGCTGGCTAGGTGGTACATTCAAAAGAAGCAGTTTTGAAAGTATTATAGATATTAAAGATGATGAAATATTACCTGCCGTTACCCCAATAGGATATATAGAAAAAAAGAAAAGACTTTTAGACTCGGTAATGAGATTAGGAGCAGGATCTAACAATAGAAAAGAGTGGAGCGAACTATTTTTTTATAAAAGTTTTGATAATTTATTAGAAAAGCATGAGTCAGAAGATTGGTCAACTGCATTGGAAATGCTAAGACTTGCCCCTTCAGCATCTAATAAGCAGCCATGGAGAATAGTAAAAGATAGTAATAAATATCATTTTTTTCTAAGGACATCTCCAGGATATAGTTCAGCTCTAGGATATAATATTCAAAGAATAGATATTGGAATAGCCATGTGTCATTTTGAAATGACAATGAATGAACTAGGTGTAAAGGGAAGTTGGATTATGGATAGTGAATTAAGCATTGAACTGCCCCAAAATACAGATTATGTGATTACTTGGGTTGGAATAGATTGAAATAAATATTATTAAAACCATAATTAACAGGCCTTTTTCTACAATTCACAAAATATACTAAAGGAGATGAAGCTATTGGATGAACAAAAAGTAATTGAATTAACGAAAACTATGAATACGATAGATTCTATATATAAAGATTTATTAAAGCTTGGTGTTAGAAAAGGAGATGTTTTATTAGTACATTCTTCCTTATCAAATATTGGATGGGTTTGTGGAGGTGCTCAGTCTGTAGTAATGGCACTTTTACAAGCGATAGGTGAAGATGGAACTTTAGTAATGCCTGCTCATAGTGGAGACAATTCTGATCCAGCTGAATGGGGAAACCCTCCAGTGCCTAAGGAATGGATAGAGCAGATATATGAAAGTATTCCAGCCTTTGATGTGCATCTTACACCGACTAGAGGAATGGGTAAAATTGTAGAGGTATTTAGAACTTTACCAGAATCAATAAGGTCTAATCACCCTCAGGTATCATTTTGTGCTAGTGGTAAATATGCAAAAGAGATTACAAATGACCACCAACTAACACCACAATTTGGGATGAACAGTCCATTAGGTAAAATGTATGAGTTAAATGCTAAGGTGCTTTTATTAGGAGTCGGATATGATTCTTGTACAAGCTTTCATCTTGCCGAGGCATTAAATGATAATATGCCTAAAAAAAGAATGGGAGCTGCAATAGTAGAGGACAACAAGAGGACTTGGAAGTGGTTTGAAGATTTTGCTTATGATTCCAATGAGGACTTTGAGCAAATTGGGAAGACGTTTGAAGATACCGGCAATGTTATAGTTGGAAAGATAGGTAATGGCGAATGTAGAATGTTTGATATGAGAACAGGTGTTGATTTTGCACAAAATTGGCTGGCAAAGAATAGATTTAATCAGGCTTAATAGTAAAGAAACTACATTTAATAAATAAAGTATATAAACATAATTTAATACTGGAGATAATGCCATGGCAGAAATTGTTAAAACAATAGTTAATCTTAAAAATAAACAAAGCAATACTATAGTAGCTATTGATGGTCTAGGTGGATCGGGCAAAACAACAATAACAAAGAGTATAGCAGAAAATTTAAAAACTAAAGGTTACAATCCAGTTATTATACATATTGATGATTTTATTCAGCCCAAATCAGTTAGATACAATAAAAAATATGAAGAATGGTTTTGCTACTACTATTTACAGTGGAGGTATAAGTATTTAATAGATAATATATTATGCCCAATTCATGAGGGAGAAAAAGTGATAGATAGAAAAATAGAATTGTACCATAAAGACACGGATGAATATGAAGTAAAAAATTTTAAATATGATTCGAATAAATCGCTGTTGCTTATCGAAGGTGTTTTTCTTCAAAGACCAGAACTAAAGAATTTTTTTAATTATATAATATATCTTGATATACAAAAAGATATAAGGTTAGGAAGAGTGATTAAAAGAGATAAATATATAGGAAACGATCAGCAAATAGTAGATAAATATAAAAGAAGGTATTTCCCAGCTGAAGAAAAATATATATCTACATGCTGTCCGAAAGATAATGCAGATTTAGTTATTAACTACATTTAAAATGATATAATTTAAAAACAGATAAGTATAACATAAAAGCACATTATTAAATGAGGGGGAACTAATATGTTTAAAGAAATGAGAAGAAAAGATAAGGAAATAACAAAAGATGAAATAGAAGAAATTTTGACCAAAGGAGAATATGGAATTCTTTCAACGATTAATGATAATGGATACCCATATACTGTTCCTTTAAGTTTTGTTTATTATAATAATAGTATATATTTTCATTGTGCT